>NZ_BAUW01000055.1 GCF_000517385.1 Mesobacillus boroniphilus JCM 21738
CACCGGACGGCCCTCCAACGCTTGTCGGGGCTGACCAAGCGCTTGCGCTTTTCTTATAGGTTGTTAGAGACAGTTGTCATTTGAGTAAATTCTAACGTCCTGCTTAAAATATCCGCTAGTTATTATATTTAAACTGATCCTCAATCTTCCCATCTTCATCATGAATGTAAGCCATCGTTCCAGCTTCTTCAGCCATTCGTTTTGCTTCACATACAGCTTCGGATCTTGAGTCGGTCGTAAGCGCAAAGAGGATATGTTATGCAAAAGAACAAGAAACCCGTATAGTCCAAGCTATTGAATAATAGGATTTACAGTGAAGGAGTGTAGCCCGGAAGCAGGAGGGTTATTAAACTATGTATTGAGAATCCGATGGTGGAGGTTTTGCCATGGCAGTAGTGAAGCATACGGAGCTGATGTCGACCTGTTGGCCCGATTGTTGAGAGCAGAGGCTGAGGGTGAAGGGCAGCAGGGAATGCTGATGGTGGGAAATGTAGGGATCAACCGGATACGTGCGAACTGTTCTGATTTTAAGGGGTTAAGGACCGTTCCGCAGATGATTTATCAGGAACACGCTTTTGAAGCAACACAAAAGGGTTATTTTTATCAGCGGGCAAGAGAGTCTGAGAAAAGGCTCGCAAGGCGTGCGCTTAAAGGGGAGAGGCTCTGGCCTTCAAAGTTTAGCCTGTGGTATTTCCGTCCGCCAGGAGATTGTCCCCCAACATGGTACAATCAGCCTCATGTAGGCCGGTTCAAGCTTCACTGCTTTTATGAACCAACAGGTGAAGAGTGTGCTAATATTTATAATACCTTCTGAACAACAGGACTGCCTGATTCCTATACGGCAGTCTTTTTTGTTTTCATATTGACACAGGGAGTAATTAGGATTAAAGTTAAAAAAGTTAATAGTTAAACTGTTGAACAGTTAAATAATCGAATAAGATTGGCGGGGTGAATATATAAGCATGTGTGATAAATCGATCAAGGATTTAGTTGACCATTATATCCATGTTTCATTTTCGGTAAACAAGATTGCCGAGGGGCTGATCAAGGGTGAAATAGGTTCTGACCTGACGAATGACCAGCACTATACACTGCGGTATATCAACAAGGTTCGCACTTGTACTTCCTCTGAGCTGGCAGAAGTTTTCGATGTCAAAAAAAGTGCAATCACAGCGATTATTACCCGGCTGTGGGAAAAAGGGCTGATTCTAAGGACACGGGATGAAAATGACAGACGCCTCGTGTACCTTTCTTTGACCGAAAAGGGAGATGAATTGTTCCTGAAGACGGAGGAACGGATCCAGGCATTGGTAGGATCGTTTATAGAAAAGTTTGATCAAGATGAAATCGTCCAGTTTTTGAAGACTTACGAGAAACTGAATGAAATTTTAACAGATAGAAAGAGCAAGGTGGAATAAACGTGAACTTTATCATTAAACAAAAATGGTTTGTTATCATCGCATGGATTTTGGTTGCTGCAGGTCTGTTCATGGCTGCGCCGAATATGGCTGAACTTGTCAGGGAAAAAGCAGATCACTGTGCCTGATGAGTACTCGTCAACATTGGCTGGTAAAATCATGGATGACGTAAGGAAACAAGAAGGCGGAGGGGATGATACCCAGGTCGCACTTGTTTTCCATAGTGAAAAGAAATTGACACAGGAAGAAATCAAGGAAGCGGAGAGAGCAATCTCCGAACTTGAAAAAAATAGCGAGGAAATCGGGATCACCGATATCCTGACACATTTTAATGAAGAGAGTTTGAAGGATCAGCTTGTCTCTGATGATGGGAAATCGATCCTGACTTCGGTTACGGTAAACTGGAATGACCGTGAACCGAGCGAGGTCAGCAAGCTGCTTTATGAAACAATCGAAAACGTTAAGGTGGATCATTATTACACAAGTCAATGGCTCATCAATGAGGATTTGATGAGCAGCTCTGAAGAAGGGCTGAAGAAGACAGAAGGAATTACGGTGGTCTTTATCCTTGTTGTGTTATTGCTTGTGTTCAGGTCAGTTGTTGCACCTGTAATTCCGTTATTGACGGTAGGGATGTCATACCTTGTTTCACAATCCATCGTAGCGATGCTTGTTGATCAATTCGATTTCCCGCTTTCGAACTATACACAGATTTTCCTCGTGGCCGTTCTGTTCGGGATCGGGACCGATTATTGTATTTTGCTGCTAAGCCGTTTTAAGGAAGAGATGACACATCATGAAAGCGTACCGTCGGCGATTGTCGCAACATACAAGAACGCTGGACGTACTGTATTTTTCAGCGGTGTAGCTGTTATGATCGGCTTCGCGGCGATAGGATTCTCACAGTTCATTCTGTATCAATCTGCTGCTGCGGTTGCGATTGGTGTCGCGATGCTTTTGCTTGGATTATTCACTATTGTCCCATTTTTTATGGCCGTATTAGGACAAAAGATATTCTGGCCTTCTAAACAAAGCGCCGAACATGGTGAAAGCAAGTTATGGGGAACGGTCGGCAGCTTTTCACTGGCCCGCCCATTCCTCAGCCTCCTGATTGTAGCGGCGGTATGCGTACCGTTCCTGTTTGCCTATGACGGGGAGCTAAGCTATAACTCATTGGATGAGATCAGCGGCGATGTGAACTCAATCAATGCATTCAATGCCATTGCCGACAGCTTTGGACCTGGTGAATCAATGCCGACACAGGTCATCTTGAAAAATGACGAGAGAATGGATTCGGCTGAATACATCGAGCTGGCAGAAAATATCAGCTCCGAATTGGAAAAGGTTGACCTCGTTGATACAGTGCGTTCGGTCACAAGACCAACCGGTGAACCGATCGAAGACTTCTTTGTCTCGAAGCAGGCAGAAACCTTGGTTCCGGCCTTGGGGAAGGAAAAGAAGGTCTGGATAAAATCAGTGAAGGCCTTCAGGGAGCTGAATCTAAGCTGTCAAAATCAGCTCCAGAATTGGAAGGCGCAGCAGATGGCATCAACCAGTTAATCAATGGCACGACCGAAATCAAGTCAGGCCTTGGTGAAATCCAGACCAACCTCGCAAAAATTGAAAACGGCATCCGTCAGGGATCTGCGGGCTCTGACCAGATTCAGGCCGGGTTGGCCGAAGCTAAGGCGGGAGCCGAGGCATTGCTGGCTGGATACCAACAGCTTCAGGGTAAATATGTCGAGATGCAGACAGGTCTGGCACAGCTTGAGGCTGGCTATAAGGAAGCTGGCGCTGGTGTTGCTCAGCTATCTGATGGAATCTCTGAAAAAAATGGCCAACTATTTGGCTATTTGGAAAATAGGGATGCTACCTTACAGGCAGATGAAAACTACCAGCAATTAAAATATGCACTGGGTATTTACCAGGAAAAATTAGCTGGAGCATCTGATGGTATAAATGAATTAAACCGAAATCTCGCGCTTATTTCTGGCGGCATGGCCCAGGCAAACGAAGCCTTCGCCGGAGCCCTTGTACAGCAAGCTAATTTCGGACCTGGACTTCAGCAGCTCATCGACGGAATCGAGCAGCAACAGGCGGGATTGAATCAGCTTGCTGACGGACAGGGACAAATTGTCGACAATTTCCCTAAGTTAACGAATGGTTTGACTGGAATAAACGCCGGACAGCAGCAACTGCTTGCAGGGTTTGGCGGTCTTGGAGGTCAGTTGAGCCAGCTCACAGACGGTCTCAGTCAGAGTACCGATGGCTTGAACCAGGTAGCTGAAGGTCTTGGATCTGCGCAGGAATACTTGGATGGGCTGGCTCAATCGGATTCCAACGGATTTTATTTGCCGGCTGATGTTCTTGAGAGCGAGGATTTCACCCAGGTATTTGATGTGTATATGTCAAACGACCGTAAAGTCATGACGTTGGATGTCATATTTGAAGCGAATCCTTATTCAAATGAAGCAATGGCACAGGTGGCTGAGATCGAGGCAGCAGTCGAGCGTGCAACGAAAGGTACGAAGCTTGAGAACGCAGATGTGGCAATTGGCGGCATCACAAGCACGAACGCAGACCTTGATACGATGTCCGGCCAGGATTACTCCCGTACGGTCATCTTGATGCTGCTGGGAATTGGAATCATCCTCGTGTTCCTGTTCCGTTCGATCATCATGCCAATCTACATTATCGGCTCGTTGATTTTAACTTATTATACGGCAATGGCTGTCAACGAGGTCATCTATGTTGATATCCTTGGATACTCTGGCATTAGCTGGGCAGTACCGTTCTTTGCCTTTGTCATCCTTGTTGCCCTAGGTGTAGACTACAGCATCTTCTTGATGGACCGTTTCAACGAATATAAGAATCTATCAATCTCTGAAGCGATGCTGCTGTCGATGAAAAAGATGGGAACAGTCATTATTTCTGCAGCCATCATCCTCGGCGGTACATTCGCGGCGATGATGCCATCAGGAATGATGTCACTGCTGCAAATCGCATCGATTCTCCTGGTAGGATTGTTCTTATACGCCTTCATCATGCTGCCGCTGTTCATCCGGTACTGGTGAAGAACTTCGGGGAAGCAAACTGGTGGCCGTTTAAACGAGCGTAGGCAAAGCTGATTTCGAAGTAATACTGTATTAAAAAAAGCACATACAATAGAGGCAGACCACATTGTGGCTGCCTTTTTCTACTGTTAGCAGCCCTCCACTCCGCATCGATAATCTGACAGGTGAAAATTTTTATTGCCTATAACCTCCAGAAACCATAAGATGGAAATATCAAGCTTAAAGGGGATAGAATATTGCGTATATATAATTTGTTTTTTTCAGATGAAGAGGTGAAATTAATACTAGAATAGGAGAAAAAATAATGACAACAAATATTTTTCGCGGACAAACGCTAAAGCTTACAGCTAAAAGGGAAGGAGATACAGAAATCATCGCTTCCTGGGATGAAGATCCGGAGTACCTGAGAAATGTTGATACAGATATTGCGATACCGCGCCCGGTTGAACATTTTGAAGGTGAGGGTGATCCTGGTTCGAACAGCTTTTATTTCCGCTTAAGGACTATTGAAGATGACAGGCTGATTGGATTTATCGTCATCCACAGCATCGAATGGAATAACAGGGCAGGGATGCTTGCAATGGGCATCGGCAGCGCCAATGATCGAGGTAAAGGATACGGGTCCGAAGCATTGCAGCTAATCCTTCGTTATGCCTTCCACGAACTGAACCTGAGCCGCGTCGGGCTGGACGTCATCGAATATAATGAACGGGGGATTCGTGCTTATCAAAAAGCCGGATTTCAAATCGAGGGCAGGATCAGACAAGCAGTCCATCGTGATGGCAAGATTTACGATCGGATCAATATGGGAATCCTGCGGTCAGAGTGGGAAGAAATCTTTTTATAAGGCTCTTTTCTCAAACTTTGTTGCTATTTGACTACAAAATAGAATTTAATGACCTATTTTTCTTCGTAAAGTTGACACTTTTGTGAGAAAAGAGCATGCAAACTTAATACCGACCTGCAAAATGGCCGTATATTGACGTTAAAATCGGCTTTAGGATTTTAACAACACTCTTTACGAAAACAGCCTTTTATAAAAAAATGGACCGGGCATATTCCATGCCTGGTCCATTTCATTCCTTTTACTCTGATGCTGTCTTTAACTCTTTAGACGATATCAGCCTGTCAAAAACCCATCCGGCAAGTGCGCCAACTAGCGCAGGCAGAAGCCAGCCCAATCCCTCCGCATAAAGCGGCAGTGATTTTAAAAGTGATGCCAGAGCTTCTGATTCAACTCCGAATGTCTTCAAACCGTCAACTACGCTAACAAGTGTGGTTGCAAACACCGCCCCGACATAGACTCCACGTGCTCCCTTGAAGAAACGGTCCAGGAAGGATAGGATGACAAGTACGATTGTGATCGGATAAAGAACGATCAACACGGGTACCGAAATCGAAATGATCTGGTTAAGGCCAAGATTCGCGATCGATAAACTGACCAATGTCACAATGAGTGTGTAGGTCTTATAAGGTACCTTTGGCATCATCTTGGCGAAAAATTGGCTTGTCGCTGCTACAAGGCCAACTGCCGTTGTGAAGCAGGCAAGCGTTACAATCAAGCCGAGCAGCAGCATGCCAGGTGCCCCGAACATCAGCTTTGCCGATTCTGTTAAAATCGTACCGCCATTTTCGTATTCGCCAACCGAGGCCATTTTAGCTCCCAGAAGGCCGACAGTTACATATACAAAAGCGAGTCCAATGCCAGCGATAATGCCAGCTTTCAATGTTTCCCTTACAACCTGCTTGCGTTCCAGCTCTTTTTTCTGCTGGATAGCGCCGACAACTATGATTCCGAATGCCAATGCAGCGATTGTATCCATTGTCAGGTACCCTTCAAGGAAACCCGTAGCGAATGGCATTGCCGCATATTTTTCAGATACTTCTCCAAGAGATCCGTCCAGCTTGAAAAAGCTCCCAAGCACCAGCAAGACGATCGCAGCAAGCAAAACAGGCGTCAGGATGCTGCCAATCCGCTCAACCATTTTTGAAGGGTTTAACGTAACCCAGTAAACGAGTGCGAAAAAGACTAACGTAAACAGTAAGAGTGCCAGGGAATTTGCTCCGGATTCCCCAAGGAACGGCTTAACGGACATTTCAAAAGCGACATTGGCGCTTCTTGGTATACCGAAGAAAGGCCCGATTGACAAATAAACAGCAGTGCTGAAAAGGACTGCGAATAAAGGATGAACCTTTGACCCGATTTCTTTTAATCCATCCTTAGCCATTGAAATGACAACAACCGTCAATAATGGCAGTCCAACTCCCGTTACAACAAAACCAAGCATCGCTGGCCAAAAATTTTCTCCAGCTTCCTGCCCCAGGAACGGGGGGAAAATTAGATTCCCTGCCCCAAAGAATAATGCAAATAACATCAGACCGATTGTGAGTGTTTCTTTACCCCTTAAGCTTCCCATCCTTTTTCTCCTCCTAAAATAATTTTGGCACTGAGAGTATAGGAAATTTGGAACGGAATGTTATAAAATGAAAAACAAAAAAACTCGCCCTGAAAATAGGGACGAGTTGCGCTCGCGTTACCACCCTGATTCCGCACAAACATGCGGCTCTCATCAACGTACCATCATACGTGTTCCATTTAACGGCGGACAAGCCGGCAAAAGCTTACTGCAACTAGGTTTCAGCTTTGCATCTCAGAGATGATGTTCCTCTATAATCTGAACACCGGGTTGCAGCAAATCACCGGCTCTCTGGGGATCAGGTTCCATAAAGGACGTGTTCTCGTCATCAATTTTTATTATTGTAAAATATATTTACAAGAACTATATTAATATTCAGATAATAATATGTCAATACTATTTGGATGGTAAATTAAAGATAATAAATATCTTGTCCAGTTATAGCCATTCATATATTAAAATTAATATATAAAGTCGGAAAATCAGATGGAGAAATAACATGAATCTTAAAAAACTTGACGCCTTTATTATGGTTGTCGAAAAGAATAGTTTTTCCGAAGCAGCGTCCGCGCTCAAAAGCTCACAGCCTTCTGTCAGCCTGAAAATCAAAAGCCTTGAAGATGAGCTCGGATTCGAACTGCTTGACAGGGGAGCGGCAGGAATCAGGCCGACGCCAGCAGGAATGCTTGTTTATACAGCGGCAAAGGATATTTCCAACCGGTGGAGGATGCTTGAGGGCGAACTTGGTGAATTCCTGGGAACCCTGACAGGCACACTGACAATTGGTGCGAGTACCATTCCTGGAACTTACTTGCTTCCTGGCTGGGTTAAAAAGTTCCGCAGCCTTTTTCCAAAGGTGGATGTCAAAATCGAAATTGGAGATTCGAAAAAGACTCTTGATAAACTGCAGAACCACCAAATCGATGCTGCAATAATTGGGATGAAGGTCGAATCCCGATTGTTAAAAAGCAACTCGGTTGCCGTTGATTCGCTAGTTTTGGTCACGCCAGAAGATCACCCATTAGTCCATGCGTCATCAGCAGATTTTTCGCAAATTCAACAATATGATTTCGTCCTTCGTGAAGAAGGATCGGGCACACGCAAAATGATGGAGCGTTACTTAGCCGAAAAAGGACTGTCGCTTGAAGATTTGAAAGTTGCTGTATCGATTGGAAGTACCGAATCCGTCATCGCTGCGGTTGAAGCAGGGCTGGGCATCAGTTTTATTTCCGGGCTGGCGGCTATGCCTGCAGAAAGAGCTGGGCGCATTAAAATCATCGATACTTTCGAACCATACGAGCGGGAATTTTATCTCGTGACCAACATAGATGCTAAAAATCTGCCGATCATCAGACAGTTTTCAGAAATCGTCGATTAAGAGTGAAGGGTCCGGACTGAAAGAGATAATGACATTTTTCATTTTTCAATTTATTATTATGTTAAGCAGAAAGGGGCTGTTGGGATGCAGGTTAGGGTTTTTGCGAACCTCCGGGAGATTTGCGGAGGTGTGACCGTCGAAGTGAAGCCTGATGGGAACCGGGTAATGGATGTGCTTGATAAAATGTGCGAAATGTTCCCGGCTTTGCACGAAGAAATTTATACAGAAGAAAAGACGCTCAAGCCATTTGTACATGTCTATATCAATGGCCGTAACATCGTACATGATCAAGAACTTGAAACGCATGTAAAAGAAAGCGACCAGTTTGCGCTGTTTCCTCCGGTTGCCGGTGGCTGATATGGTTGATAGAATACTAGAATTCCGCGGAATCAACAGGGACCATCTTGGCATGTATTTTGAAGAACTGGGCGGCAGGCTCGTAACCGCTACCTTTCCGTTTGTGTATGAAACAGACAGCTGGAGAGCGGAAATTTTAAGCGAGGAAGAGCTTGCTTTTACAAAAACATTCATCGTCAATGCCGTACATATTAGATTTGCGGCGGAAAGCCTGGATGAGCTCGAGCAGCTGATTAAAAATTACCGTTATAAAACAACCCGGGTAGGCGGGTAGCGAAGGTTTCGGCATATGATTGCCGGAACCTTTTATTTTTTCTATGAAACGATTATTTTCATGCTTAAATTACGAATAATGATGCTAAATATCGTTTAACACACAGATAGAAAGGGATATTTAAACCTAAATGAAGCTCGCTTTAGAAGATTTCGACCACATTTTGAATTTTATTGGCGAATTTCAAGATAATTCGACCACATTTCGAATTTATTTGGCGGATTTTAAAATAATTCGACCACATATTCATTTAATTCGACCAAGTTGCTCCATCCGCTTTATTCAAGTCTATCAAACTAAAAAAAACCAGGCAAAATCGCCTGGTTTTCTTCAAAGCTATTAAACTTCTTCTGTAGCTGGAGCTGTTTCTTCGCCAATGATGCCTAGTTCGCGAAGTTTTTCTTCTGTAACAACGCCATCTTTCCATCCACGGATATTATAATAGTCATCAAGCATGATATCCATGCGGGAAACAAGTCCTTCGCTGTTGCCTGAAGCAGCTTCTTCAGTGAAGCGCTTTGGCAGGAAGTCGTCCTCACGCTTGTTGAAGCCGGCTAGGTTGTTGTAGTAACGCTCAAGGTTGTAGATTCTTTCTCCTGCAAGCATGACATCATCAGCTGTCATCGGGATGCCTGTCATGGTGCTGTATTGTTCAGCATAATGCTCGGCATTTTCAGAGAAAGAAGAGAACTTACATATATTCATAGAGTCAGAGAATGAAAGCAGGTTCTGGAATACATTCAGAAGCTCAGCTTTGCCTTCTGCTACTGTACGGTCGGTTGGTTCAGGAATGCCGGCGATTTCAGATGCGATCGTGTAGCCGCGAAGGTGGCAGGCACCACGGTTACTTGTCGCATAGCCAAGGCCGATACCCTGGATACCGCGTGGATCGTAAGCCGGGATGGACTGGCCTTTAACTGACATAGACAGTTCAGGAACGCCCCATGCAGCAGTCGCGCGTGCAGGACCTTCAGCAAGGATGCCGCCGAAGCCTTCACGGAATGCGATTTTGCGAGCGATTTCGATCATGCCGTCAGCGTCGCCCCAATCAAGCTTCTGGTCAACGATGCCTTTTTCATAGGCTTCCATTGTCACAGAGATTGCGTGCCCAAGCTCGATTGTATCCATGCCGTATTCGTTGCAGATGTCGATTAAGTATGCGATTGCTTCAGAGTCGCTCAATCCGCTGTTCGCACCAAGTGCCCATGCAGATTCGAACTCAAAGCTTTCAACGCGAGTCTTATATTTCCCTTCCTTAACTTCAACTTCAATCTTACAGCCAACCGGGCAAGCGTGGCATGTGTTGTTGGCAACAAGCAGATGCTCGTTTACCCACTCGCCGGAGTGCTTTTCAGCTTCATCCCAGTGTGTCAATTGAGAGTTGCGTGTTGGAAGCGCTCCCACTTCATTGATCAAGTTAGTAAGGACGTTTGTTCCATATACGGATAAGCCGCCCTTGTTAGGAGCTGTCAGGCCGCCTTCAAGAATCGCTTTAACCGCTTTCTTGTTCGCCTGGTTGTAATCATCTTTTTGTGCCGGCTCAGGCATATTGCCTTTTTGAGCAGCTTTGATGACGATTGCCTTCAATTTCTTGTAGCCTGCAACCGCACCAGTACCGCCGCGTCCTGCAGCACGGTCATGCTCGTTCATGAAACCGGCAAAACGTACGCCGTTTTCGCCAGCCTGGCCGATTGTCATGACGCTTAGATTTTCTTCGCCATGTGCATCCTTCAAAGACTGTACAGTCGCGCGCGTGCTCAATCCCCACAATTGAGAAGCGTCGCGGATCTCTGCCTGGCCATCTTCAATGTAAAGGTAAACCGGCTTGTCGCTCTTACCTTTGAAGATCACGTTATCAATGCCAGCCCACTTCAAACGAGCTGCTGTCCATCCACCCATGTGTGAGTCAGTAACCGTACCAGTCAATGGCGACTTTGTCACAACTGCAAGACGCCCGCTCATCGAAGAACGTGAACCCGTTACAGGTCCTGTCATGATGCACAGGATGTTTTCTTCAGATAGCGGCTCTACTTCAGGTCCGTTGTCAAGAACATACTTAACCCCAAGACCGCGGCCGCCGATATACTTTTTGACATCGTCTTCATTGATGCCTCGGTAATCGACAGTGCCATTTGTCAAGTCAACTACTACTTCCTTGTTTTTAAATCCCCCGAAATTCATCTTAACTAATCCACCTCTTTCATTTAGTATGGATAAATATAATACAAGAGGCCTATTTTCCTCTTAATCTTAAGTATAGTGAAAATTCAACCTAAAAAAAGATTTATTTAAAGATATAATCTAATTAGAAGTGAGGGGATATGAATGAAAGAGATGGAGCGTTATTCTCGCCAGATATTATTCCAGCCAATTGGAAGTGGAGGGCAGGAGAAGCTATTGAAAAGTTCTGCCGTCATCGTCGGCATGGGCGCGCTGGGTACTGTAATCTCGAATCATCTAGTCAGGTCAGGTGTCGGACATGTCCGCATCATCGACCGTGACCTGGTGGAGCTTTCGAACCTCCAGCGCCAGACTCTCTATGATGAGGATGATGCGTGCGAAAACCTGCCGAAGGTCATTGCCGCTGAAAAAAAACTGGAAAAGATCAATTCTGAGGTAAAAGTAGAGCCGATCATCGCTGATTTGACGCTCGATAACGCAGAGGACCTGCTTGCAGGCTTTGATGTAATTGTTGATGGAACTGATAATTTCATGGCCCGTTATCTCATAAATGATGTTGCCGTCAAACATGGCATTCCGTGGGTTTATGGCGGCGCTGTCAGTTCACGTGGGATGTTTGCCGCCATCAAACCGGGGGAGACCCCTTGCTATAGATGTTTGTTCCCATCCGTTCCTGCTGGACTGGGAGAGACATGCGACAGCATCGGTGTGCTTTCACCGATCACGGATATCATTGGATCCTTCGAAGCAGTCGAGGCAATCAAGCTCCTCGTAGGGGCAGAGTCGAATCCGAATCTTGAACAGATGGATATCTGGTACAACTCGTTTTTGCAAATGGACATCAGCCAGGGACGCAATTCGGAATGTCCGGCATGTGTCCACCACAATTACGAATTTCTGGACCGTTCATCAGAACAGCAGATCAATTATGCATCCTTGTGCGGCCGCAACACAATCCAAATCAATCCTCGTCAGAAAACGAAGCAGGACCTGGAGAAACTCGCTGCCCGCCTGAAAAATAATGGCGAGGTCAAAGGCAATCCATTTTTGCTGCGCTTCATGCCGGATGAAGAAATCACGATGGTCATTTTCCAGGATGGGCGAGTGCTTGTACATGGCACGAATGATACGGTAAAAGCAAAATCCTATTATGCGAGATACCTGGGTTCTTGATGATACGGTAAAAGCTAAATTCTATTATGCGAGATACATCGGTTCATAATGTATGATACGGTAAAAGCAAGATTCTGATATGGAGAAATCTAGGTTCATAACTTTTTTAAAAGGGGAGATTGAATTGGCAGGCTACATAGATGAGTTGAAGAAAGTCATAAGTGAGGAACTTGTAACTGTGAATGAAACTATACTGGAGCTTCACGGCCGGGATGAATCCTATCACGAACCACGCCTGCCGGATGTTGTTGTATTCCCGCGGAATAAAGAGGACGTCAGCAAGGTGCTGAAATTTGCGAACGAGCGCAAAATTCCTGTCGTGCCGTTCGGCTTAGGAACGAGTCTGGAAGGCCATGTCATCCCGGTGAATGGCGGGATATCTCTCGACCTTTCCCAGATGAAATTGATCGCCGAAGTGAAGGAAAGTGACTTTCTCGTAAAAGTCCAGCCTGGCGTAACAAGGTCCGTTCTGAATAAAGAGCTGAAGAAGTATGGCTTGTTTTTCACCGTAGATCCAGGTGCAGATGCGACGCTTGGCGGGATGGCGGCAACGAATGCGAGCGGCACGACCTCTGTCCGCTACGGCATCATGCGCGACCAGGTCAGGGACCTTGAGGTTGTGCTCGCGAACGGAGATATCATCCATACCGGCAGCCTTGCCGCGAAATCTTCATCAGGCATCCACCTGAACGGCATGTTTGTCGGTTCGGAAGGAACGCTTGGTGTCATCACTGAACTAACGCTGAAAGTATATGGCATCCCAGAGGCGATTACGGCTGCAAGAGCAGTATTTCCTTCTGTGAAAAATGCAGTCGGCGCTGTTGTCGGCATTTTAGCCGGCGGCATTCCCGTAGCAAGGATAGAATTTGTCGATGCTGAATCCGTTAAAAGAGTGAATGAATATATGGAAACGGATTACGAAGAAAGCACGACACTGTTCATGGAATTCCACGGCAACGAAGCAGGACTGGCCCAGGATGTTGAGTTTGCGACTGAGATTTTGAAGGATCATGGATGCGCGAACTTCCAATTCGAGGCTGACTCAAAAGCACGCAACCAGCTTTGGGAAGCAAGGCATAATCTTCTTTACGCCTATAAGCACACAGCCGGCAAAAAAAGCATCATGCTGACAGATGTCAGTGTCCCGGTTTCTGAATTGACCGGCGCGATCCTTCACACCCGTGAATTGATCGATGCTTCTTCGATAGAAGGCTCAATCGTCGGCCATGTCGGAGACGGTAATTACCACGTGTTACTGCTGATGGATAAGGAAAATCCTGAAGAGATTAAAGAAGGCGAACGGATCAATGAAGAAATTGTCCACTACGCACTGAAGCGCGGCGGTACCTGCACCGGAGAACACGGAGTAGGGCTTGGAAAAGCGAAATACCAGCGACTTGAGCACGGCGCTGCCTATGAAGTCATGAAATCCATCAAGAAAACACTTGATCCGAACGGAATTTTGAATCCTGGGAAGATTTTTATAGATTAAGATAAATAAAGCTGCGATCGGCAGCTTTATTTGGTGTTAAGAATGGTTTTGGGCTGTAATCACTATAAAAATCGGAGCTATAACTACAATGAAGAGATTAATCACCACGTTTTTAGAGCTAATCACTACGTTTTAGATGGAAATCACTACGATTTCTATCCTAATCACTACGTTTTAAATGAAAATCACTACTTTTTCCAATTTAATGGTAAAACGTTCACCTTCAAAGTGGATAAAACTCAACGGTTATTGATTGATAATGCTCTGCTTCACAATTTCCTAAACAAAAATCCGAACCAGCAAATACCCAAACACCGAAAGCAGCACAGATCCAGCAAGGCCTGCTGATAATGCTTTTCCTCCCATTTGCCTGAATGCTGTAAAGTCGACATTCAATCCGAGTCCTGCCATTGCCATGCCGATGAGCAAGTAGGCAAAACTGACGATGGCAGACGCAGCTCCCTCGCTGATAACTCCTGTCGTATTGAACGCACTCACCGCAAGGAATCCAAGGATGAACCATGGAATCGGTAGGGTAGACAGCGTCATTTTTTGATCGGCGTCACTGGTTTCCTTCCGCTGGATAAAGAACCCTATTAAAATAGCTACCGGAACAAGCAGCGCTACTCTAGTCAGTTTTACGATAATGGCGAGGTCGAGGGCAGCCTGTCCAGCCGGGTCGGCTGCAGCGACGACATGGGCGATTTCATGCAGGGTACCTCCTGCAAAAACACCATATTCGAGTGCTTTCAAGTCAAGATACGAGAAGATCAAGGTATAAAGAATCGTGAAAATCGTTCCGAGCACAGCCACATTGGCTGCACCTACAGCGGTTTCTTTATCATTGGCCTTGATGACTGGCGCGATGGCGACGACTGCGGCTGCTCCGCAAATCGCTGTTCCGCAGGCAGTAAGGATGCCTAGCCTTTTCTCGACCTTGAAAAGCCGGCTCAATCCATAGACGACGACCAGGGCAAACGCAAGATTCGCGAATGCGATTAAAAATACCGTCGATCCGGCATTGTAAATATCATACAGATTCAGCCTGAATCCAAGCAATATGATTCCGAGGCGGAGCAGCTTTTTGCTGGAATAAGAAGCACCCTCCAACAGGCCGCTGTTCACTCCGACAGACGCCCGCCATATCATTCCCAGCATGATGCAATGACAAGCTGGCCCATGATTGAAAAGAATGGCAGGCCGGCAATCAACCGGGCCGCGAGCGCAAGTGCCAGAGTTAATAAAATCCCCTTGATGACGGGCATGGTAAAACGAGGCAGTAAATCTTTGATGTTCATTTATTACACGTCCTTAAAATCTTTCTAACTACCACTTTACTCAATAAAAGAAAAATAGCAAAACCCATATGTGTATCTTTCCTGAATTGTCAATATTCACAAAACGGCTATATGTAAGCTGAGCAGGGGTATTGGATGGTGCTTATAATGTAGGTATCTAAATATCCTCCCTAAGCAGGTGAGCAAAATGGAGAAGAGCATGTCGGAGGGAAGGTTTCTTACATATATTGTAGCTGCGGTCATGCTTTTGATGGTGATCCATCTCTATCATGCCGACCTTTCGTCCTATTTGAGCCCTGAAAATTATATTGCCATCCATACGATTTTAGAATTTTTCAGCATTGCCGTTTCTTTTTCGATATTCTCATACGGCTGGAAAGCGTTCGGCTTCTCGCGGTCCAGGAAAATCCTGATGCTGAGCTTTTTATTTTTCATAGTCGGGATGATCGATTTATTGCACACACTCACATTCCAGGGAATGCCGTTTTTTATCACTGAAAGCTCCATCGCGAAGGCGACATGGTTCTGGGTCACTGCCCGCAGCATTGAGTCAATATTGATCGTGCTGGTACTCGTCCTGCCCGAACGGAAGCTGCTGCTGGATCCAAGACGCATCTATCTGGCAGTTTGCACTGCAGTGGTCGGAGTCATTATGTTCGTGATTTTCAGGTATGAACAGAGCCTTCCGCTGCTCGTCATTGAAGGCAAAGGGACAACCATGTTAAAAAACCTAATAGAATACGGTGTCAGTTTCCTGCACTTCATCTCAATTGTCATTTCGCTTTACTTTTACAATGAAGGCAAGAAGGGCCAGCATCTGTATGTAGCACTGGCATTCACGTTTCTGTTTTTATCGGAACTCGTTTTCACGATTTACCAGAGCGTTTATGATATCGACAATTTCACCGGTCATCTATACAAGGCGCTTGGTTACTTTTTTATCATGAGGGGGTTCTACTTCTCGACGATTGCGGACGACAGCTTCCTGAAGGATCCTCATGAAAAAATGTGGCGGAAGAGTGAGGAGATGATCCAGAGTCATTATGGAATCATTTTCAAGCTGTCAAAGCAGGGTGATGACTTCATCCACGACATTGTTGGAGGCGGGCTGCTGAATGATTTAGGCTTCACCCCGAATGAAATCAATGGAAAGACACTCGATGAATTCCTGCCCGATAAGGCGGGGAGAATTGAAAGGTACTATGAATGTGTCTGGAAAAATAATGAGAAGATTGTCTTTGAAATTGATATTGGCGGACAAACGTATGCGATATCGCTCATGCCTGTTATGACCAATGGCGAGGTAGTGGAGATAGCCGGAGCCGTTATGGGAATCGTCAAGTATTCACGGCTGGAGCGCTGTTCCAGAAGTACGAAGGCCAATGCTTTGTAAACGTAATTGAACCTGCAGAAATGCAGGTTTTTTGTTTCGCCATTGCCTCCAATTGCCGAAAGGAATTTTATAAAAAACGGCGAATAAGCTATAAGTATCAGCTGTCCGATTACGAGGGTGACATACTCAGGAAGGGAGCGCCGGGACTTCTGAAGTCAAAATGTTAAAAATAGTCTTTTTTCAGGATATTATTTAGGGAATCGAAGTGTTAAACTGGGTGTATGTTTACAAATTTCTACAATGTTCCTGAAAATGTAAGCATTTACAATTATAACGGAAGAGGTGTTGAAGGTGCTAGGATTTTTACAAAGAATCGGGAAGGCTTTGATGCTTCCAATCGCTGTTTTACCTGCAGCTGCGTTATTGCTGCGTCTCGGGCAGCCGGACTTATTGGATATTGCTTTTATTTCTGCGGCAGGTGACGCGATTTTTGCCAATCTTGCACTATTATTCGCTATCGGTGTTGCCGTTGGTATTTCGAAGGATGGGCACGGTGCAGCCGGTCTAGCTGGTGCGATTGGATATTTTGTTTTGACAAAGGGTGCGGGTGCTGTCAATGAAAGCATCAATATGGCGGTGCTTGGCGGGATTTTATCCGGGGTAATCGCCGGTTTGCTTTACAATCGTTTTCACGATATTAAGCTGCCAGACTGGCTCGGTTTCTTCGGTGGCAAACGTTTTGTTCCAATCATTACTTCATTGGTGATGATTATTTTAGCAGGTATCTTCGGCTATGTTTGGCCGCCAATTCAGACAGGCATTAACAATGTCGGTGAATGGATTGTCGGTGCAGGTGCAGTTGGAGTAGGCGTATTCGGTTTCCTGAACCGTTTATTGATTCCAATGGGCCTTCACCATGTTTTGAACACTCTTGTCTGGTTTGAATTTGGTGAATTCACGAATGCAGCAGGGGATATTGTAAAAGGCGACCTGAATCGTTTCTTCGCAGGTGACCCTAAAGCCGGTATCTTCATGAACGGTTTCTTCCCAGTCATGATGTTCGGTCTTCCAGCTGCAGCATTCGCGATGATTGCCGCAGCGAAAAAGGAACGCAAGAAGGCTACTGCAGGAGCGCTTATCGGTTTGGCCTTCACATCATTCCTGACAGGGATCACCGAGCCAATCGAATTCTTGTTCATGTTCCTGTCTCCAGTACTTTACGGAATTCACGCTGTATTGACTGGATTGTCCATGTCGATTACCTACATGCTCGACATCCACCATGGTTTCGGGTTCTCAGCTGGTGCAATCGACTTTGTCCTGAACTACGGAATCGCGCAAAAGCCATTGCTGCTGCTCGGTGTCGGGCTCGTGTACGCAGTACTGTATTTCGTGATTTTCTACTTCCTGATCATCAAGCTTGACCTCAAGACGCCAGGACGGGAAGACGAAGTTGAGGGCGAGTTCACGGAAAGCGGCGCGTCAAAAGGCAATTACGCAGAGCTTGCAGACCATTACCTTGCAGCATTAGGCGGCAAAAGCAATCTTAAGGAACTGGACAACTGCGTAACCCGCCTTCGTTTAAAAGTAGAGGATATGGCAAAAGTAAATGAAGCGGAACTTAAGCGCTTGGCGCAAAAGGTGTGTTGAAGCTTAATAAAACAGACCTTCAAGTCATTGTAGGAACCGATGTAGAATTTTTGTCCAATGAAATGAAGAGGAAATAGAAAAGCGGAGGCGACTGCCCAACTCCGACAAGCGTTGGAGGTCCTGCCAGTGAAGTCGCTCTTTGACTTCATTGGCAGGACCGAAATCGAAAAGTATAGCCGACTGCCCAGAAACACAGAAACTGGAGACTCCGACAAAGAAGCGCTTTTTGCTTCTGCCGGCGGAGTTGAAGTTTCGGAGTTTCTAGGAGGCGACACTAGACAAACGTCTCGAGGAGTTAGGAGCCGTAGCTAGACACTAATCTAAGTGTAAAAATTTATACTAAATAAGAAAGACAGACTTGGCGGTGTTACACCGCCAGGTCTTTTTTACAGGCTATCTAAATGGAGAAATTGGACCTGTACATAAATGGAGGGATATTCAATGAAACGTTTACTGGACTGCACTGCATCTGATTTTGACCAAATGACGGGACAGGATTTGAAAAAGGCGATCATCGCTTCGGAGGGGCGGACGATTTTATCTGAGGTCATCGGGGCATTCTCGCCGCTTTATCCGGCTGTGACAAATGCGGAACTGGCAGCGGCATTCGGCGCCGACCTTATCCTGCTGAACTTTTTCGATGTGAGGAATCCTTTTATCGAGAGCTTGCCGGAAGCGGGGCCGGCTGAAGTGGTCCGCCAATTAAAGAAGCTGGTTGGCCGTCCTGTTGGCCTGAACCTTGAGCCGGTCGATTTCCAGGCGGACAAGCTTGAGGCACTGCAGCAGCTGCCTGAAGGAAGGATGGCCACCGATGCTTCGCTTAAAAGAGCGAAGGAGCTTGGCTTTGATTTCGTCTGCTTGACAGGCAACCCAAAAACTGGCGTGACGAATGCCGAGATTACGAAAGTAATTGAAAAAGCACGGGCAGCGTTCGGTCCAGAAGGATTGATCATTGCGGGGAAAATGCATGGCGCAGGGGTGGCAGGCGAGACGGGAAGCTCAATGATGACGGAAGAAACCTTGCATAGGTTTGTAGAGGCGGGGGCGGACATCATCCTGATTCCGTCGCCAGGCACAGTACCAGGTTTCACGGTTGAAAAAACTTCGAAGCTTGTGGAGCTCGTTCACCAAAAAGGAGCGCTCGCCATCCTGACGACCGGTACAAGCCAGGAAGGGGCGGATGAACAAACAATCAAACAGATCGCCCTGAACAGCAAGATGGCCGGTGCGGATCTTTACCATATCGGTGATGCAGGGGCAGCAGGCATCGCTTCTCCGGAAAACATAATGGCGTATTCGATTGTCGTACGTGGCAAACGTCATACTTATGTCCGGATGGCAGCCTCTGTGCAGAGATAATTCCTGAATTTTCAAGTTGGTATCAGCTATAATTTGGGTAAAAGTAAAGTCTAACGCTGATACTAACAGCAGGAGGGATACAACATGGAAAAGGACAAGTTTGTCAATATCGATCCAAAAGCAAAGCCTGTCAATCCAAGTTCTGAAGAAGAGCAAATGGAAACAGCAGAAGCGAACATGAAAATCCAGGACGCTTTTTACGATGAAAATGAAAGCAACGGAGTAGACCCAGCAAACCTTAATAACCAGACAGCCATTCTGACTGATATGGACTAAAAGCCGGCAATTGTATGCCGGCTTTTTCACGAACGTTTATAGCTTCCACTTAGGCAAAAACTCTTTTTAAGCTTCCGCCTATGCAAAAGCTCTTTAATGATGACGGTCTGTCTTGTCACTCTGGTCTTTGTTGTGTTTGTTTCCCTTGCTGTTGTCACCGCTCGTCAATTCACCGGAAAACTCGGCCATCTGGTTACCAAGCTTAGGGGAGTTTTGATTTTTGCTGCCTTTATTGAACTTTTTCGTCATTGAAAGCCCTCCTTATAGTGAGTACTATGCTAGTTTTCCCGATAAAAGGGTGGCAATATGTAAAAACATTTTAACCAGAAGTTAATCTTGAAAAATAAAAGGACAGCTTGCATTCAGCTGCCCTTAAAAAACTTATTTTTCAATGGACCGGTCAATATCTTCTTCGCTCACTAACTCAACCTCCGCGAGGCCTTTCAACTCCTGGATCAGCCCGTTCGCTTCCTCATACAGCGTGCCATCTGTAAAAACCTCAGAGTAGTAGAGAGAGTTATCCAGCACAGCTTTTACATGGAGCCTCGTGCCGGATTCAGTATCTTCGTCACCCAGAGTGACAGCGGAGCGTGAGGTTTCGTGCTGATTGATCAGGACTTTATTGCCATTGCGTTCTTTCTTCACAGCTTCAACAATTTCCACTAACGAATTAACTCGTTTCAATGACATCACCCCTCTAGTTATGTATTCCATGTTTCAGGCATTTAAAACCACTCAAAGAATTATTTCGAACGTAGCTCCTTTGCCCAGCTCGCTGCGAACCGTAATTTTCCCACCATGCGCTTCTACAAGTTCCTTTACGATCGCAAGTCCGAGGCCCGAACCCCCCAAAGCTTTCGACCGTGACTTGTCTACCCGGTAAAAACGGTCAAAAACCCACGCCTGGTCTTCTTCAGGAATACCTTTTCCTTCGTCCATGACGGTGATATGGATATGCCCATTCTTTTTAAAAACCTGCATTGTCGCTGCAGTTCCTTCTTCTGAATACTTTCTGGCATTATCCAGCAAATTAATGATAATTTGTTCAAAGCGGACTGGGTCAGCTTCGATATAGACTTCCCCGTGACAGACAAGATTAAGCGCCATTTTTTTTTCGGTAAAAGATGGTGCCATCCTTGAGTGAATTCCCCGCATGAATGCACAGAGTTCCAAAGGTTCTTTTTGGATGGTAAAAGTGTTCTCATCCAATTTAGCGAGGTCAAATAACCCTTTTACCAGACCGGAAAGCTTGGTTGCCTCTTCGTGGATGATTTGCAGGTATTGGTTTCTGTCATCAGAGGTTATTCCCGACTTACCCGCGATGTCCGCATATCCTTTTATATATGTGAGCGGTGTGCGCAATTCATGTGAAATGCTCGCAAGGAACTCATTCCGCTGCCGCTTCATGTGGCTTAGGTCATCAGCAAGCACCTGAATCGATTCTGCCAGCTCGCCCAATTCATCGTTTCCGCGGCGGGGCAGTGTGACAGAATAATCTCCCTGGCGGATTTTTGAAGTCGCTTCATTCATCTTAATGACGGGCTTAGTAATGAATCTGGACAGGAAGAGCGTAATCACGGCCATTGAGGTCAGCAGCAGGATTCCGGCAAGCCAGAAATGCTTGTTGAGCTTGGCAATCAGGCTCTGGACCCTCTGGGTGTTTTTGAACATATAAACAGCACCGTCGTTCTCCAGAGGGCTTACCGACGCAATATATTGCTTGTCCTGCCAGTCGTCTTCTAAAATCAACCCCGTCCTCCGAACATCTTCAGGTGTTTCAGATATAATGTCCTGCATCGAGTCATCGGCCGGTACGGAAGAAGAAACGATTGCTCCTGTTTGATCAGTGATAACAACATGGGTGTCCGTTCTCGATTCCATTGTCGTGATATGGTGGATTGTTTCCTGAGAATAGGAATTTTCCAGAATATCACGATGATTATTGCCGCGCGTTTGCAGGGAAACCAGCTCCTCGTCGATCCTTGAATGGATGATAGAAGAGTGAAGATAGTAGAATAACACACCTTCGGCCAGCAATATCGTTATGAAAAAAACTGCCCCGATTTTAAAAGAAATCCGATCCATTTATGCCACTCCCATGATCAATCTTACCTACATCATACTAAAAAAGTATCCAGAAACAGAGCAGAAAAGCGAAGAAGCAGTGCTCCTTCGCCTTATGACTTCATAAATATTTCGGCCATCTTGGTTGGGCTTTTTTACAGTAAGTCATTCACCTTATAAATCTTCCCGTTTTCGAGATTTTCAGCCAGTACTAATTTTACAAGCGCTCCAGCAACAGTATCGGGACTGCGAAGACTGCCGCTTTCTTTGTAATTCCTGAATGTATTAACATCAGCGAAAGATTCCTCCGAGGAAGAACGGATAGTCACCTGCATGTCGGTATCCATGATTCCCGGGCTGAAGGCGATGACCTTGCTGCTGCTTCCGTTGCTCTCAAGCTCAAGGCCGGCGGTCATTGTGAACATGTTGACAGCGGCTTTTGTGCTGCAATAAATGCTCCAGCCCTGGATTGGCCGCTCAGCAGCACCGGAGGTTACATTCGTGATGATGACTCTGGTGCCGGTTTCTTTTGCTTTTTGTAAAAATAAATTGCTGATCAGGATTGGTGCCGTCAGATTGACCTGGACATTCGTCTGGACCAAAGACGCATCAAGCTCCCCGGCCACTTCAATCGGTTCGATGACTCCGGCATTGTTGATGACATAGACAGTTTCCGCATTTTTAAAAATATCACTTGCAATTGCAGTTAAAACACTTTGGAACTGGACATCAGAGCTGAGGTCGCAGCTGTGATGGGTATAGCCGGCTCCGGCTTTTTCCGCAGCCTGCTTCAAACTGCTGTTTTCTTTTCGGGAAACGGAAATCACATGGATTCCCTCTGCCAGCATGTGTTGTGCCGCAGATGCCCCAAGTCCCCGTGATGCACCTGTAATTATTGCGTATTTCATTTTAAACACTCCTTTTAAGTAAGGTTCTTTCAAAAGTAAAGTCAGCTTGCTTTTTGGCCACACTGACAAAAAAATTAATTGAGAAGGCTCTGCCAATCATTGATGAACCCGGAGGTGGAAGCATTGGGAGATGCCAACACTTCCGCAGTAGGGCCAGTTTGGCTAAGCTCCCCATCCATCAGGATTGCCAGCGTATCTGCGAGGAACTTCAATTCCATAAGATCGTGGCTGACAAAAACAGTCGTCGTGTTTGTCTGCTGGATGATGGTTTTGATATCCTTCAATAACTGGACTTTGGCGGGAAAGTCAAGGGCTGAGAATGGCTCATCCAGAAAGAGCACCTCAGGCTCAAGCACCATTGCCCTTGCCAGATTAACTCGTTGTGCTTCACCGCCCGAAAGGTGTGCCGCATGTTTTTTCGCAAGAGAGCTGATTTGGAATTTTTCCAGCCAATAGGCGACCTTTTGTTTCACTTCCTGTCTTGGGAGCTTCCGAAGCTTTAAGCCGACCGCGACATTTTGGAAGACCGTTGTATCGAGGAGGAGCGGTTGTTGCATCGCGACAGCGAATTTTCTGCGCATATCCAGCGACAAGTCGTTCGTAATGTCCTTGCCTTTTAGAAAAATTGTACCTTGGGATGGCTTTTCCAGGAGAGCCAGCGCCTTGATGAACGTGCTTTTTCCCGCGCCGTTTGGTCCCATGATCCCGAGCACTTCCCCCTTCTGGAGTTCAAAATGGGGAATTGATAGGAGCACTTTTTTACCTGCTTTCACTTCTAGATTTTCGACAGTAATCATAGGCTCCGCTTCCTTTGCTGTAAGTAAGTTAAGCTGAATGTAATGATGAATGCCAGAGTCATCAGGATGAACGAAAGTGCAATGGCGATGTCAAAGTTGCCCTTCGAAACCTCCATAACGATCGAGGTCGTCAAAATTCGGGTTTCGCCGCTGATATTGCCGCCGACCATCATTGCAGCACCGACTTCGGCAATGACACGGCCGAACCCGGCAATAATCGCCGCAAGAATCGCGAGCTTGACCTCTTTCATCAAAATCCAGTAAAGCTGCATTTTCGTCGCTCCAAGCGCCTTCACCTGCAAAATCAACTTCGGATTGATCTGCTGGAATGCTGTGCTTGTCAGCGCTGTAACAATCGGCAGCGACACTAATATCTGAGCCATGATGATCGCTGTCGGCGTGTAAAGCCAGGCAAGATCTCCAATCGGGCCAGACCGCCACAGGAAAAGAGTGATCCAAAGGCCGGCGACGACAGGAGGGAGGCCCATGCCGATATTGACGAGGGCAAGAATGAACTTCCTGCCTGGAAAGCGGCCAAGACCAAGAAGCATGCCGGCCGGGATGCCCATCAATGTGCTGATCAAGACAGCAGTGATCGACACCTTGAGAGTGAGCAGGGTGATCTCAAGAATCTCCGGGTCACCCGAGAGAATCATTTCTATCGCTTTTTTTAATCCTTCTAGTAAAAGATCCATTCGCAATCAGGCTTTCTTTTTAAAATTTGACCCTATTCAAATAAGAAGAATAGAGGTTCACCATACTCGTTCACGCCAAATTCCTTAATCATCTTCTTTGTGTCTTCCGCAATCATGAATTCCACAAATGCTTTTGCGCCTTCTTCGTTCACTTTTTCATGCTTTTCGTTGTTGACCTGCATGACGTGGTAAATGTTCAGCAGGCTTTCGTCACCTTCTACTAAAATTTCAGTTTCTGGCATGTTTTTCTTTTGCGCAAGGAAAGTAGCACGATCTGTCAAAGTATAGCCTAGTTTCTCTGCAGCAATCTGAAGCGTCGCACCCATGCCTTGTCCGGATTCCATATATGCTTCACCGAGACTTTTCTGATCGATTGTAGATTTTTTCCATAGCTCAAGTTCTTTTTTATGGGTTCCGGAATCATCACCACGTGATAAAAAAGCTGCTTTTGCATCGGTGATTTTTTTCAGGGCCTCTGGCACGGACAAACCATTTACTCCTGCAGGATCCTCAGAAGGGCCAACAAGAATGAAGTCATTGTACATGACCTTCTGGCGGTTGATCGCATCACCGCTTTTTACTAATTCCTCTTCCGCGGCAGGTGCGTGAACGAGAAGGACATCCGCTTCGCCGCGCGTTCCCATTTCAAGTGCCTGGCCTGTACCTACCGCTATGATTTTAAGATTATAATTATGCTTCTCCTCAAATTCAGGACGAAGAAGATCCAGCAATCCACTGTCTTGGGTGCTCGTTGTCGTCGCGAGAATCAGGTCTGTTTTTTCTTTTTTTGCCGAAGTTTTCTTTGCAGGTGAATCCGTACAACCAGTAACAATAGCAAGCATGAGTACAATCATAAAAGATAGCAATGGTTTGAGTTTCATGTTCTATGCCTCCGATAAGTGGTTTCCATATATGATTTTTCCGAAATTCTCAGCATCATAGCCATCGAAGTCAGCGATGCTTTCTTTAAAATTGGTGAGCTGAATCAGGTCGATCAAGTGCTGTAGTGCCCCTTTATTTTCAGGAGTCCAGCGGAACACGATGTCAAACTGTTCTTTCGTCAGCGGGATGAAATCCAACCCGAGCTGGCTCGCCGCACATCTGATTCCGAAAGCAACATCTGCTTTTCCTCTGCTGATATGTGCCGCAGCACCCAGGTGAGTCCATTCCTCATTTGCATAGCCTTTTACGGCTGCTGGCTCAAGTTTTTCACTGGCAAGAAAGGAATCGAGCAGGAAGCGGGTCCCGGCTCCTTTTTGCCGATTGATGATTGTGACATCACTTCTTGCCAGGTCTTTCACTCCGCTGATGTTCTTTGGGTTTCCTTTTGCCACGATCAAGCCCTGTTCCCTGGAGCAAGTCTCAACACCGTTATTGGCTCATGGACAAACAGTTGGCGGATGAAGGGAAGATTGTACTGCTGTGATGCCGGATCAAGCAAATGTACTGCGGCAATGTCGCGCTGCCACGGTAAAGCATCATCAACCTTCAAGACTGCCGATGTAGGAGGGAGTGATCGATAATCCTGTTCCCTCTGAAGCTATGTACTTAACAAGCTGCTCAACAAGGAAATCATGGCTGCCTGCCAGCTGCAAGGTATGCAGATCCTTTGATTCCTTGGCTCTTACTGGATTTGCGGACATACTGACTTTATATCTTTCAAACTCACTTTCTTCTATACGCATTTTATTGCCCACTTTAAAAGCAGACAGGTCACCACGTTTAATCAATTCATAGACGGTATGCTTAGAAATTTTCAGCATGGCCGCGATTTCATCAGGAGTATAAATCTGCAAATGAATTCCCTCCTTTTCTTAATAAACTAAATATAATAAAATATTTGATAGAAAGGTATAGTTTTCGTTGTGTTTTGTTTGGTTTTATTGTGAGATTATCAAAAAAATGTTCACAATTTAGGTAGGGATTTACCAATACTGTGTTGGTGATTTCCAAATATAACCTTCACACAATACTCCGGGCAGTATTGTGTATTTCTTATAGATACCATGGTAAACTAAGCATTAGACAGAATTGATGTAGAAAGGAACAGGGAGAATGCAGATTTCAGATAAAGCGCGCGACATTTTGAAAGAAATCCTCGCTGAGCGCAACGCAGCAGGTATCCGCGTCTACTTTGGCGGCTTTGGCTGAGGAGGCCCGCAGATTGGCCTGGCTCTGGAGGAGCCGGAAGAAGATGATCATGTAACAGTAATCAATGAAATCCAAGTCGCAATCGAATCCAATATCGTCGACTATACAGAAGGTATGGCTCTTGAATATGACGAGTATCGTGAAGGTCTAGTCCTGATGGGCGGAGACGGCGGCTGCTGATAAATGTAAAAATGCACACCATTTTTAGGATGGTGTGCATTTTTTCG
>NZ_BAUW01000054.1 GCF_000517385.1 Mesobacillus boroniphilus JCM 21738
CGCTAGTGAGGAAAATATAAAATATTTTCAATGTGGATAACTATCCAGGTTTTCTTAATCCAGCTCCAGCGCCTAGCCCCTCAAGTCGCTTCGGTCCGCCCGATGAAGTCAAAGAGCGACTTTACCGGTCGGCCCTCCAACGCTTGTCGGGGCTGACCAAGGCGCTTCCGCTTTTCTTATTTTACAAACTAAATGTACGAAGATACTAGTACTCGCTGTTTTTTAAAACCTTCAAGACTAAAACGGATATCAAGATCTCATTCAATGTGTTGGTTGAAGATTGAAAACGAGAATACTTCACATGAAAGGAAAAACTTATGCCTGTGAGGGTAAGAAAACAGAGCTGGCGGTCACAAAAAAAGGAAAACTTGTCGTTGTGAGAGAGAAAGAAGAGAGCTGACGGTCACATAGATACTATTCCTGGTCCTAAAATGTAACCTACCTGAAAGAGTTTTTAAAGTAATATTTATATGGGAAAACAACTAAATTGAACTCTAAACTGCGTGCAACAGGTGATGATCCTACCTCCAGTATTCCATGCACATTGGATAGAATACGAACCACTTCCTTCTATATATATAGCAACAGTCTACAGGAATATTTTTCACCACGTCCAAATAGTTAGAAATCTCTTTCCCCACTTGTAAAATACCAATGTGCTCGCTATAATAGTAAAAGTGTGTTGAACATAATTAAAAAGCGGAATACTTCTTGCATTTGGATTATGTTTTATGTATAATAGACAATGTTGGTCTTTGACTGCGATGATGCGAAAGGTTGCTGACACACCCGGCCGCTTTGCCATGGCGAGTGTGTGGGAAATTCGCGGAGAATGTCTATTTTAAAATAGGCGAAAAGGAGGGAAAGTAATGGCAAAACAAAAAATTCGTATCCGTTTGAAAGCTTATGATCACAGGATTCTTGATCAATCCGCAGAGAAAATTGTTGAAACTGCAAAACGTTCTGGTGCGGCGGTGTCCGGCCCAATCCCACTACCTACAGAAAAGTCAATCTACACAATTCTTCGTGCGGTGCATAAGTACAAGGATTCTCGTGAGCAGTTCGAAATGCGTACGCATAAGCGTCTGATTGACATCATCAATCCGACTCCGCAAACGGTCGATTCACTAATGCGTTTAGACCTGCCATCAGGTGTAGATATCGAAATCAAACTTTAATAAATAAAACATTATAATTCACAGGAGGTGTGACTGAAATGACCAAAGGAATCTTAGGAAGAAAGATCGGTATGACTCAAGTATTTGCTGAAAACGGCGACCTTATCCCGGTTACTGTGGTAGAAGCTTCTCCAAATGTAGTGCTTCAAGTGAAATCTGCTGAGACAGATGGCTACGAAGCAATCCAGCTTGGCTTTGAAGACAAGCGCGAAAAGCTTTCTAACAAACCTGAAAAAGGCCACGTTTCAAAAGCAAACACTGCTCCTAAGCGCTTCGTAAAAGAATTGAACGGAGTCGATGTAGCAGGATATGAAGTTGGTCAGGAAGTCAAAGTTGATATTTTCGCAGAAGGCGATATCGTAGATGTTACAGGAATCTCAAAGGGTAAAGGTTTCCAAGGTGTAATCAAGCGCCACGGACAATCTCGCGGACCAATGGCTCACGGTTCTCGTTACCACCGCCGCCCTGGTTCAATGGGTCCTGTTGCTCCGAACCGCGTATTCAAGGGTAAATTACTACCTGGACGCATGGGCGGAGAGCAGATTACTGTTCAAAACCTGCAAATCGTTAAAGTTGACGCAGAGCGTAACCTTCTTCTAATCAAAGGAAACGTTCCTGGTGCTAGAAAAGCCCTTCTAAAAATCAAAGGTGCTGTAAAAGCTAAGTAATTTTTACAGGAAAGGAGGAAACAAGAATGCCTAAAGTAGCATTATTCAACCAAACTGGTTCACAAGTTGGAGAAATCGAACTTAACGATTCAGTATTTGGTATTGAGCCTAACAACCACGTAATGTTCGAAGCGGTAGTAATGCAGAGAGCTTCATTACGTCAGGGAACTCATAAAACTAAAATTCGTTCTGAAGTAGCGGGCGGTGGACGCAAACCGTGGAAACAAAAGGGAACTGGACGCGCGCGTCAAGGTTCTATCCGTTCTCCACAATGGCGCGGTGGCGGTACTGTATTCGGACCAGTTCCACGCAGCTACAGCTACAAATTGCCTAAGAAAGTTCGTCGTTTAGCAATCAAATCTGCGTTATCATCAAAAGTACAATCTGAAAACATCCTAGTCCTTGAAAGCCTTGCTTTTGAAGCTCCAAAGACAAAGGATTTCAAAACTGTACTTAGCGGTCTTTCTGTTAATACGAAAGCCTTGATCGTAACAGCAGGTCTTGAAGAGAACGTAGCACTTTCAGCACGTAACATTCCTGGAGTAACTGTTGTTACTGCCGATGGAATCAATATATTAGATGTTCTAAATCATGATAAGCTGATCATGACAAAAGCAGCTGTTGAAAAAGTAGAGGAGGTGCTTGCATAATGGATGCACGCGAAATCATTAAGCGCCCCGTTATTACAGAACGTTCTTCTGACCTAATGGCTGAGAAGAAATACACTTTCGAAGTTGATACTAGAGCTAACAAGACTCAAGTTAAAGATGCTATTCAAACTATCTTCGGCGTTAAAGTTGAAAAAGTTAACATCATGAACTACAAAGGTAAGTTCAAGCGTATGGGCAAGTTCGGCGGTTACACAAACAAGCGTCGTAAAGCAATCGTTAAACTTACTCAAGACAGCAAAGAAATCGAATTCTTCGAAGTATAATAATCCAATAAGAAGAGGAGGGGAACGAAATGGCGATTAAAAAGTACAAACCTACCTCCAACGGTCGTCGTAATATGACAGCATCTGATTTTGCTGAAATTACAACTGACAAGCCGGAAAAATCCTTGCTTGCTCCGTTGCACAGAAAAGGCGGTCGTAACAACCAGGGTAAG
This sequence comes from Mesobacillus boroniphilus JCM 21738, assembly GCF_000517385.1. Classification (GTDB taxonomy): domain Bacteria; phylum Bacillota; class Bacilli; order Bacillales; family Cytobacillaceae; genus Mesobacillus; species Mesobacillus boroniphilus. Next base: position 2,954 of record NZ_BAUW01000054.1, read on the forward strand.
TTAACTGTTCGTCATCAAGGTGGCGGCCATAAGCGTCAGTACAGAATCATCGACTTCAAACGTACAAAAGATGGCATTCCAGGACGCGTTGCCACAATTGAGTATGATCCAAACCGTTCAGCAAACATTGCGTTAATTAATTATGTAGATGGTGAAAAGAAATATATCCTAGCTCCTAAAAACTTAGTAGTAGGCATGGAAGTTATGTCTGGCCCAACAGCTGACATCAAAGTAGGTAATGCTCTTCCACTAGCTAATATCCCAGTTGGTACAGTAGTACACAACATTGAATTGAAGCCTGGTAAAGGCGGACAATTAGTTCGTTCTGCTGGTACTTCAGCACAGGTTCTTGGTAAAGAAGGCAAATATGTATTGATTCGTTTGAACTCTGGCGAAGTACGTATGATCCTTTCTGAGTGCCGTGCAACTGTAGGTCAAGTCGGCAACGAACAGCACGAATTGATCAACATCGGTAAAGCAGGTCGTTCACGCTGGTTAGGCAAGCGCCCAACAGTTCGTGGATCTGTAATGAACCCTAATGATCACCCACACGGTGGTGGTGAAGGACGTTCTCCAATCGGACGTAAATCACCAATGTCTCCATGGGGCAAGCCGACTCTTGGTTTCAAGACTCGTAAGAAGAAAAACAAATCCGACAAGTTTATTGTACGTCGACGTAAAAAATAACGGGATTGATCTACGGTTCGCGGGAACCGTAGGGCAATCGCGAAGGGAGGTTCAATTATGGGTCGCAGCTTAAAAAAAGGACCTTTTGTTGATGAGCACTTAATCACAAAGATCGAAAAGTTAAATGAAACTGAAGCGAAGAAAGTTGTTAAAACTTGGTCTCGCCGTTCAACGATCTTCCCACAATTCATCGGACACACGATTGCTGTCTACGATGGTCGCAAACATGTACCTGTTTATGTCACTGAAGACATGGTAGGCCACAAGCTTGGAGAATTCGCTCCAACTCGTACTTACAAAGGACATGGTAATGACGATAAGAAAACAAGACGTTAATGAGAGGAGGGCATCCAAATGCAAGCTAAAGCTGTTGCAAGAACAGTTCGTATTGCTCCTCGTAAAGCTCGACTAGTTCTAGATTTAATTCAAGGAAAGCAAGTTGGTGAAGCGGTAGCTATCTTAAACCTTACCCCCAAGGCAGCTTCTCCAATCGTAGATAAAGTGTTGAAATCTGCATTAGCAAACGCAGAGCACAACTATGAGATGGATGTTAATAACCTTGTCGTATCGGAAGCTTATGCTAACGAAGGACCAACGTTGAAACGTTTCCGTCCCCGTGCTATGGGCCGTGCAAGTGCTATTAACAAACGTACTAGCCACATTACAATCGTTTTATCAGAAAAGAAGGAGGGATAATCAGTGGGTCAAAAAGTAAATCCAGTCGGTTTGCGTGTCGGAATCATTCGTGATTGGGAATCAAAATGGTACGCAGGCAAAGACTACGCTGATCTTTTACACGAAGACCTTAAGGTTCGTGAGTACATCACAAAGCGTTTACGCGATGCATCTCTTTCTAAAGTAGAAATCGAGCGCGCTGCAAACCGCTTGAATGTAACTGTCCACACAGCGAAACCAGGAATGGTTATCGGTAAGGGTGGTACAGAAGTTGAAGCACTTCGTAAAGCGCTAAACGAACTGACAGGCAAACGTGTTCATATAAACATTCTTGAAATCAAAAAAGCTGATATCGAGGCGAAATTGGTTGCAGAAAACATCGCACGCCAATTGGAAAACCGTGTATCTTTCCGTCGCGCACAGAAGCAAGTTATCCAACGTGCAATGCGTGCTGGCGCTAAAGGTATCAAGACAATGGTATCCGGCCGTCTTGGCGGTGCAGACATCGCTCGTTCAGAACATTACAGCGAAGGAACAGTTCCACTTCATACTCTTCGTGCCGATATCGATTATGCTACTGCTGAAGCAGATACAACTTACGGTAAGCTAGGCGTTAAAGTATGGATTTATCGTGGAGAGGTCCTTCCTACGAAGAAGAAAAAAGAGGAAGGAGGCAAATAATATGTTATTGCCTAACGCGTTAAATATCGCCGTCAACACCGTGGCAAGATGCGCGGTCAAGCTAAGGGCGGTACTGAAGTAAACTTCGGTGAATTCGGTTTGCAAGCACTTGAAGCTTCTTGGATCACAAACCGTCAAATCGAATCTGCCCGTATTGCAATGACTCGTTACATGAAACGTGGCGGTAAAGTCTGGATCAAGATTTTCCCTCACAAGCCATATACTGCAAAGCCTCTAGAAGTCCGAATGGGTTCTGGTAAAGGTGCTCCTGAAGGTTGGGTAGCAGTTGTTAAACCAGGCAAAGTAATGTTCGAAGTTGCTGGCGTTTCTGAAGAAATTGCACGCGAAGCATTACGCCTTGCTGCACACAAGCTTCCTGTAAAGTGCAAGTTTGTTAAACGAGAAGAAATTGGTGGTGAATCTAATGAAAGCTAATGACATTCGTGACCTTACCACTGCTGAAATTGAACAAAAAGTTAAATCTTTAAAAGAAGAGCTTTTCAACCTGCGCTTTCAATTAGCGACTGGACAACTTGAAAACACGGCTCGCATTCGTGAAGTACGCAAAGCGATTGCTCGCATGAAAACTGTAATTCGTGAACGAGAGATCGGCGTTAACAGATAATTGAGAGGAGGTTCTCACAATGAGTGAACGCAACCAACGCAAAGTTTATACTGGACGCGTAGTATCTGACAAGATGGACAAAACTGTTACTGTTCTTGTTGAAACATACAAAAAGCATCCTTTATACGGCAAGCGTGTAAAATACTCTAAGAAATTCAAAGCTCATGATGAGCAAAACGAGGCAAAAATCGGCGACGTAGTACGTATCATGGAAACTCGTCCGCTATCTGCCACAAAACGTTTCCGCCTTGTTGAAGTGGTGGAAAAAGCTGTTATTATCTAATTGTTCGGATTAAGGTTCATTCCGAAGGGAGGTTACTCGCATGATCCAACAGGAAACACGTTTAAAAGTTGCTGACAATTCAGGTGCACGTGAGGTTCTTACTATAAAGGTTCTTGGCGGTTCTGGCCGTAAGACTGCTAATATCGGAGACGTTATCGTTTGCACAGTGAAACAAGCAACACCAGGTGGCGTTGTTAAAAAAGGTGACGTTGTCAGAGCAGTTATCGTTCGTACAAAAACTGGTATGCGCCGTACTGACGGTTCATACATCAAATTTGACGAGAATGCTTGTGTAATCATCCGTGACGATAAGAGTCCTCGTGGTACTCGTATCTTCGGACCAGTTGCACGTGAGCTTCGTGACAACAACTTCATGAAGATCGTTTCATTAGCTCCAGAAGTACTATAATCTATTTCAAATGCCTTTAAGGAGGTGCACACAGATGCATGTAAAAAAAGGTGACAAAGTAATGGTCATCTCTGGTAAGGACAAAGGCAAAACAGGGATCATCCTTGAAGCTTATCCAAAGCAAAGCCGTGTTCTTGTAGAAGGAATCAACATCGTGAAAAAACACGCTAAGCCTTCTCAAGTAAATCCACAAGGTGGAATCTTGAACCAGGAAGCACCTATCCATGTATCAAACGTAATGCCTGTAGATCCGAAATCCGGTACGCCAACCCGAGTTGGTTACACTGTCGAGAACGGCAAGAAGGTACGCGTTGCTAAAAAATCCGGTGAAGTTCTAGATAAATAGTCTATTGAAGAAGGGAGGTACAATCGATGAACCGCCTAAAAGAAAAGTTCAACAATGAAATTACTCCTGCTCTAATGAGCAAGTTTAACTATAAGTCAATCATGGAAGTTCCTAAACTTGAAAAGATCGTAATCAACATGGGTGTAGGTGACGCTGTTGCCAACGCTAAAGCTCTTGATGTTGCAGTTGAGGAATTAGCAACGATCACTGGTCAAAAGCCAGTCGTTACTCGTGCTAAGAAATCAATCGCTGGCTTCCGCCTTCGTGAAGGTATGCCAATCGGTGCGAAAGTTACTCTTCGCGGTGAGCGCATGTACGAATTCATCGACAAGTTAATTTCAGTTTCTTTACCACGTGTACGTGACTTCCGCGGTATCTCCAAGAAGTCTTTCGACGGACGCGGTAACTACACGCTTGGTGTTAAGGAACAGTTAATCTTCCCTGAAGTTGATTACGATAAAGTAAATAAAGTACGTGGCATGGACATTGTTATTGTAACGACTGCTAACACTGATGAAGAAGCTCGTGAACTATTAACACAATTCGGAATGCCATTTCAAAAGTAATCTCTAATAAGAGGGAGGCGAAAACGTGGCTAAGAAATCAATGATTGCGAAACAAAAACGCACGCCTAAATACAAAGTACAAGAGTACACTCGCTGTGAGCGCTGCGGCCGTCCGCACTCTGTATACCGCAAATTTAAGCTTTGCCGTATTTGTTTCCGTGAATTAGCATACAAAGGACAAATTCCTGGTGTGAAAAAAGCTAGCTGGTAAAACTGAAAGCTCTGGAAGGAGGTAAATTAAATGGTCATGACAGATCCGATTGCAGATTTGCTAACTCGTATTCGTAACGCGAATATGGTTCGTCACGAAAAACTAGAAGTACCTGCTTCTAACATTAAAAAAGAAATCGCTGAGATCCTTAAGCGTGAAGGTTTCGTGCGTGACGTTGAATATATCGAAGACAATAAGCAAGGTATCATCCGTATCTTCTTGAAGTACGGTGCAAACAATGAGCGTGTTATCACTGGTCTTAAGCGAATCAGTAAGCCAGGACTTCGCGTTTATGCAAAATCTACTGAAGTACCACGCGTACTTAACGGTTTAGGTATTGCTCTAGTTTCAACTTCAAACGGCGTTTTAACTGACAAAGAAGCTCGCGCTAAGCAAGTGGGCGGAGAAGTTCTAGCATACGTTTGGTAATAGATTTTTCTGAATGAATGGAGGTGCAACAAATGTCACGCGTAGGTAAAAAACCAATTGAAATTCCAGCTGGTGTTACGGTTACTCTTGATAACAATCACGTAACAGTAAAAGGACCAAAAGGTGAATTGTCTCGTACTTTTCACTCTGACATCGAAATCAAGGTCGAAGAGAATGTAATCAACATTTCTCGGCCAACTGATAACAAAGAACATCGTGCATTGCACGGTACGACTCGTGCGGTTCTTGCTAACATGGTTGAGGGTGTATCTAAAGGATTCGAAAGAGGTCTTGAGCTAGTAGGTGTCGGTTACCGTGCATCTAAGCAAGGTACCAAGCTTGTACTTAACGTAGGATACTCTCATCCAGTTGAAATCGAGGCAGAAAAAGGCCTTGAGATCGAAGTCCCAACAAACACTAAGGTGATTGTAAAGGGAACTGATAAAGAGCGTGTTGGCGCATTGGCTGCTAACATCCGTGACGTACGTCCACCAGAGCCTTACAAAGGTAAAGGTATTCGTTATGAAGCGAATATGTACGCCGCAAAGAAGGTAAAACAGGTAAGTAATGCCGCATAGGTTAACGAAAGGAGTGACGTAAATGATTACGAAGGCTGATAAAAACGCTACTCGCCGTAAAAGACACGGTCGTGTCCGTGCGAAACTTAGCGGAACTGAAGCTCGTCCTCGTCTAAATGTGTTCCGTTCTAACAAGCACATTTATGCTCAACTAATCGACGATGTAAAGGGAGTAACTCTAGCGAGTGCTTCTACTTTAGATAAAGAAGTTAATGTTGAAGGCAACAACCTGGAAGCAGCAAAGCAAATCGGTGAATTGATCGCTAAGCGTGCTGTAGAAAAGGGTTATAAGTCAGTAGTATTTGACCGTGGCGGATACCTCTATCATGCCGCATTCAGGCACTTGCTGATGCTGCCCGCGAAAACGGCTTAGAATTTTAATACAAAAAGGAGGGACATACAAAGATGCGTCGTATTGATCCAAACAAACTTGAACTTGAAGAACGCGTAGTTACAATTAACCGTGTTGCTAAAGTTGTAAAAGGTGGACGCCGTTTCCGTTTTTCTGCTCTAGTAGTAGTAGGAGACAAAAACGGACATGTCGGCATGGGTACTGGTAAAGCACAAGAAGTACCTGAAGCGATTCGCAAAGCTATTGAAGATGCGAAGAAGAACCTAATCCAAGTGCCAATGGTTGGTACTACAATTCCCCACCAGGTTATCGGACACTTTGGTGCTGGTGAGATCCTTCTGAAGCCTGCTTCTGAAGGTACTGGAGTTATCGCTGGCGGACCAGTTCGTGCGGTACTAGAATTAGCAGGTGTACATGATATCCTGTCTAAGTCACTAGGAACTAACACTCCAATCAACATGGTTCGTGCAACTCTAGAAGGTCTATCTCAACTTAAACGTGCAGAGGACGTAGCAAAACTACGCGGTAAATCTGTGGAAGAACTGTTAGGATAAGGAGGGAAATCAAATGGCTAACAAATTAGAAATTACCCTCACTCGCAGCCTGATCGGCCGTCCGCAAGATCAGCGCGAAACAGTTAAGGCTCTTGGCTTACGTAAAATGAACCAAACAGTTGAGCAACAAGATAATGCAGCAATCCGCGGCATGATCAACAAAGTTTCTCACCTTGTTACTGTAAACGAAAAATAATTTATCCTTTTTAAAATAAGGAGGTGCCAACATGAAACTTCATGAATTAAAACCTGCAGAAGGTTCCCGTAAAGAACGCAAACGTCTAGGACGTGGTATCGGTTCTGGCCAAGGTAAAACTGCTGGTAAAGGTCATAAAGGTCAAAACGCTCGTTCAGGCGGCGGTGTACGCCCTGGTTTTGAAGGTGGTCAAACTCCTTTATTCCGACGCTTGCCGAAACGCGGTTTCACGAACATCAACCGCAAAGAGTACGCAGTCGTTAACCTTGATGCTTTGAACGTATTCGAAGATGGAACTGAAGTGACTCCAGAACTTTTAATTGAAACAGGTCTTGTCAGGAAGGAATTAGCAGGTATTAAAGTACTTGCTAAAGGAAGCCTTGAGAAGAAACTAACTGTTAAAGCTCATAAGTTCTCCTCTGCAGCCGAAGAAGCGATCAAAGCTGCCGGCGGTCAATCTGAGGTGATTTAATGTTCCAGACAATCTCCAATTTTATGCGCGTGGGTGAAATTAGAAATAAAATTCTCTTCACCCTTTTAATGTTGATTGTATTTCGTATCGGTACATTTATACCTGTACCGAGCGTAAATGCAGATATTTTGAAAGCACAGGATGACATGAGTGTCTTCGGTGTACTGAATACTTTCGGTGGCGGTGCGCTGCAGAACTTCTCTATTTTCGCGATGGGAATCATGCCGTACATCACCGCTTCAATCATCATCCAACTTTTGCAGATGGATGTTGTGCCAAAGTTTACCGAATGGTCCAAACAAGGAGAAGTCGGACGCCGTAAATTAGCTCAGTTTACCCGCTATTTTACGATCGTTCTTGGTTTTATCCAGGCACTCGGTATGTCTTATGGCTTTAACAATATGGCAGGCGGATTATTGATCCAGAATGCCGGTGTCGCTACTTACTTGCTGATTGCTGTCGTTTTGACTGCCGGTACTGCATTTCTTATGTGGCTCGGTGAACAAATCACTGCAAAAGGCGTAGGTAACGGTATTTCAATCATTATCTTTGCAGGTATTGTTGCTGGTATTCCGACAATGGCCAACCAGATTTATGCACAGCAGTTCTCTGATGCTGGGGACGCATTGTTCCTTCGCATTGTGACTATGCTGCTTATTCTATTGGCTGTTATCGCAATCGTTGTGGGTGTTATCTTCATCCAGCAGGCAACACGTAAAATACCTATCCAGTACGCTAAACGCATGAGCGCAGGAAACAACGCGGTTGGCGGCCAGAACACTCACCTTCCGTTGAAAGTGAACGCAGCTGGCGTCATCCCGGTTATCTTCGCGATTTCGTTTATCGTTACACCTCCGACAATCGCTCAGTTCTTCGGCACGAATGATGTGACACTTTGGATCCAGAAAACGTTTGATTATACACAGCCGATCGGCATGATCGTGTATGTGGCATTGATCATTGCGTTCACGTATTTCTATGCGTTCATTCAGGTGAATCCTGAACAGGTTGCCGAGAACTTGAAGAAGCAAGGTGGATATGTCCCAGGCATTCGTCCGGGCAAAAACACACAGGAGTACCTGACTAGGGTTCTATATCGTCTGACATTTGTCGGCGCGATCTTCCTTTCTGTAATCTCTGTGCTGCCAGTATTTTTCATCCAATTTGCTGGTCTGCCTCAATCCGTACAGATTGGCGGAACAAGCTTGCTGATCGTAGTCGGCGTTGCGCTTGAAACGATGAAGCAGCTTGAAGCTCAGCTTGTAAAACGCCATTATAAAGGCTTTATAAAATAAGATTTAGGGGGCTCATGGTTCCCTGAATCTTTCAATAGAGACTGAGGGGGGAAATCTTGTGAATTTAGTTCTGATGGGGCTTCCGGGTGCCGGGAAGGGCACGCAAGCCGATAAAATTGTTGGTAAATACAACATCCCTCATATCTCAACAGGAGATATGTTCCGTGCAGCTATCAAAGAAGGAACGGAACTTGGAGTACAGGCAAAATCATTTATGGACAAAGGAGAGCTAGTTCCTGATGAAGTAACAATCGGGATCGTCCGTGAGCGCTTACGCAAAGCTGACTGTGAAAATGGATTCCTCTTGGATGGATTTCCACGCACAGTAGCGCAGGCTGAAGCTCTGGATACTATGCTTGCTGATCTTGGCAAAAAAATTGATTTTGTCATTAACATTGATGTTGATAAAAGCATCTTAATGGAACGTCTGACAGGACGCAGGATTTGTAAGAACTGCGGCGCTACCTATCACCTTGTGTTCAACCCTCCTGCAAAGGAAGGCGTTTGTGACCGTTGTGGCGGCGAGCTTTACCAGCGCGCTGATGACAATGCCGAAACTGTTCAAAACCGTCTGGATGTAAATGTCCAGCAAACAAAACCACTGTTGAACTTCTATGAAGATAAAGGCTACTTACGCAATATTAACGGTCAGCAAGACATTGATGTCGTTTTTGTTGATATCGAAGGATTGCTTGGGGGCTTAAATTAATGATCGTCTGTAAAACCTCTCGTGAAATAGAGATTATGCGAGAAGCAGGTCGCATTGTAGCGATGACTCACCAGGAGTTGAAAAAGCAAATTGCTCCTGGCATTACAACTAAAGAACTGGATGCCATTGCTGAGGATTTCATCCGCAAACAAGGTGCAACTCCTTCTTTTAAAGGTTATAATGGTTTTCGCGGCAGCATCTGTGCGTCTGTTAATAACGAACTAGTTCACGGGATACCTGGCGAACGGGTTCTTAACGAAGGTGACATCATCAGTATTGATATCGGAGCAAAGTACAACGGATACCACGGGGACTCTGCTTGGACTTACCCGGTAGGAAGGATTGATGAAGATGCCCAGCGTCTATTGGACGTGACCCAAGAGTCGTTGTTCAGAGGCTTGAAAGAAGCCAAGCCAGGGGAACGTCTTTCGAACATCTCCCATGCGATTCAAACGTATGTGGAATCAGAAGGCTTTTCTATTGTTCGTGAGTATGTCGGCCATGGAATTGGGCAAGAATTGCATGAGGACCCGCAAATTCCTCATTACGGACCTCCTAACAGAGGACCTAGGCTGAAGCCTGGTATGGTTCTATGCATAGAACCGATGGTGAATGCAGGAAGCCGCTATGTTAATACGTTAGCCGATGATTGGACTGTTGTAACGGTTGACGGTAAAATGTGTGCCCATTTTGAGCATACAATCGCGATCACAGAGACTGGTTTTGAGATATTAACCAAAGCCTGATTTCAGTGATTGGCCGTCGGTATCTGTTTTTAGTCTTTAAATTGGCGGAAATGTGATTTCTATGCGGACGGGATGCCAGCTTTATGTTATAATCATAAGGTTGAGTATTTCTCAATGTTATTCTCAATTGCTTGCTGCTTAGAACGTGTCACAAATAGGAAGCTACATTCCGTCAAACGCGGAGTATTTGATTTAATACGATTTGAATAAAGAAGGGAGACCAGTTTATGGCGAAAGATGATGTAATTGAAATTGAAGGCACAGTATTAGAAACTTTGCCTAATGCAATGTTTAAGGTAGAATTAGAGAATGGTCATACAGTGTTGGCTCATGTTTCCGGTAAAATAAGAATGCACTTCATTCGTATTCTGCCAGGAGATAAAGTAACAGTCGAGCTTTCTCCATATGATTTGACTCGCGGAAGAATTACTTACCGCTTTAAATAAACCGTGACTCCGTCTATCAAGGAGGTTAGAGTAATGAAAGTGAGACCATCTGTTAAGCCAATTTGCGAAAAATGTAAAGTTATTCGCAGAAAAGGCAAAGTTATGGTGATCTGTGAAAACCCTAAACATAAACAAAAACAAGGATAATTTTAAAGGAGGTGCGCATCTAGATGGCACGTATTGCTGGTGTAGATATTCCACGTGAAAAGCGTGTAGTTATTGCTTTAACATACATTTACGGAATCGGCAGACCAACTGCTGAGAAGGTTCTAGCTGATGCTGGTGTTTCTGAAGACACTCGCGTTCGCGATCTTACTGAAGAGGAACTTAACAAAGTCCGTGATATCATTGACAAGTTAAAGGTTGAAGGTGACCTTCGCCGTGAAATTTCATTAAACATCAAGCGTCTAATGGAGATTGGTTCATATCGTGGTTTGCGTCATCGTCGTGGCTTGCCTGTTCGCGGTCAAAATACGAAGAACAACGCACGTACTCGTAAAGGCCCACGTAAGACTGTAGCTAACAAGAAAAAATAATCCGTAAAGGAGGGTAACATATAAATGGCTCGTAAAACTAATACACGCAAACGCCGCGTCAAAAAGAATATTGAAAGTGGAGTTGCGCATATTCGTTCAACTTTCAACAATACTATCGTAACAATTACAGACGTACATGGTAATGCATTATCATGGTCTAGTGCAGGTGCGCTTGGTTTCAAGGGTTCACGTAAATCCACTCCATTCGCAGCACAAATGGCAGCAGAAACTGCAGCTAAAACTTCAATGGAACATGGCTTGAAAACACTTGAGGTTACTGTTAAGGGACCAGGTGCTGGCCGTGAAGCAGCAATCCGTGCTCTTCAAGCAGCAGGTCTTGAAGTTACAGCAATCAAAGATGTAACTCCAGTTCCACATAACGCTGCCGCCCGCCAAAACGTCGCCGTGTTTAATTTTTCTGTATAGATTTGTAGTCCTGTCTATAATGGGATATGATACAAATATTTCTAGGTATACAGAAATCATTAATCCAGTTGTTGTGCACAAACGGGAACGTATACATGGGGGAATTTCGGTAAGGTAAAGAACCTGCCGGGGTTTCGACGTTTTGAAGGAGGGTATATTTGATGATCGAAATAGAAAAACCAAAAATCGAAACGGTTGAGATCAGCGATGATGCCAAGTACGGCAAGTTTGTCGTAGAACCGCTTGAGCGTGGATATGTACAACTTTGGGTAACTCCTTACGTCGTATCCTATTATCCTCACTCCCAGGTGCAGCTGTCACATCGATTCAAATCGATGGAGTACTTCATGAGTTCTCAACAATTGAAGGCGTCGTAGAAGATGTAACATCAATCATTCTAAACGTTAAGAAATTAGCGTTGAAAATCTACTCTGATGAAGAAAAGACACTTGAAATCGACTTACAGGGTGAGGGTCCAGTAACTGCATCTGCAATCACGCATGATAGTGATGTCGAAATCCTTAATCCGGATCTTCATATCGCTACTCTTTCAAGCAAAGGCTCATTGCGCATGCGCCTTACTGCAAGAAGAGGCCGCGGATATAATCCTGCTGACCAAAATAAGCGGGAAGACCAGCCGATCGGTGTAATTCCTATCGACTCAATCTATACGCCGGTTTCACGCGTATCATATCTAGTAGAAAACACTCGTGTAGGGCAAATGACGAATTATGACAAGCTGATATTTGACGTATGGACAGATGGCAGCACTGGTCCTAAGGAAGCTATTGCACTAGGCTCAAAAATCCTGACTGAGCATTTGAACATTTTTGTCGGCTTGACTGACGAAGCTCAAAACGCTGAAATCATGGTAGAGAAAGAAGAAGACCAAAAAGAAAAAGTTCTGGAAATGACCATTGAAGAACTTGACCTTTCTGTTCGTTCATATAACTGCTTAAAGCGTGCCGGTATCAACACTGTGCAGGAGCTTGCTCACAAGACAGAGGAAGATATGATGAAGGTTCGCAACCTTGGCAGAAAATCATTAGAAGAAGTAAAAGCAAAACTAGAAGAGCTAGGCTTAGGCTTACGCAAAGATGACTAGTTAATGCAGTTTAACTAGGCATTTTGCTGTCAGTACTAAAACTGCCGGCTTATGACTTCAACAAAGGAGGGAAACACTCATGGGATACAGAAAGTTAGGACGCACAAGTGCCCAGCGTAAAGCAATGCTACGTGACTTAACAACTGATTTGATTATTAATGAGCGTATTGAAACTACTGAAACACGTGCGAAAGAGCTTCGTTCAGTTGTTGAGAAAATGATTACTCTTGGAAAGCGCGGAGACCTTCACGCTCGCCGTCAAGCATCTTCTTGGGTTCGTAACGAAGTTGCAAACGCTGAAACAAACCAGGATGCAGTTCAAAAATTATTCGCTGACATCGCTCCACGCTATGCTGAGCGCCAAGGTGGATACACTCGTATTATGAAACTTGGACCACGTCGCGGTGATGGTGCGCCAATGGTAATTATCGAGTTAGTTTAATACCATTAAACAACCAACAAGGGCGATGGACAGTTTATACAAACTTGTTTCATCCCCTTTTTTTCTTATACTGAGGCCAAAAGCCTCTGTCGAAAACTAAAAGAAGCAGCACAAGCCAAAACGAGCGTTATGATGAGCAGGCCACTAGGAAAGAAGAGTTCACTGGCCCCATCGGCTGGTTACTTCAGGACCCTCCTGAATCGGTTAGCGATAGATGCATCATTTATCTATAATCGGAGCTGTTCTGCCTGTCTCGTCTAGCTCATGTACTTCTCCCCAGTCCTAATAGGACCTGCAGTTTGCAGATCGTTTCCGACAGGGGAGAGATGCAGGCTTTTTTTATATACAAATAATTTTTATACGATAAAAAGTCAGTACAAAGAGTAGAGACAGTTAAGAAGAGTTGAGAGGAGGGCGGAGATGAGCAAACCCTTAGTTAGGATAGAAAATGTATCTTTCACTTATGAAGGACAGCAGACTCCCGCGTTAAGCAATATCAGTTTTGATATTTTTGAAGGAGAGTGGCTGGCGATTGTCGGGCATAACGGTTCTGGCAAATCTACACTTGCAAAGCTTTTGAACGGCCTGCAATTTCCGCAGCGAGGTTCGATTGAGGTATGCGGGGTCAATTTATCAGAGAATACAGTTTGGGATGTAAGAGAAAATGTAGGAATGGTTTTTCAAAATCCTGATAACCAGTTTGTTGGAACAACAGTTCGGGATGATGTGGCTTTTGGTCTGGAAAATCACGGCGTACCTAGAGAAACAATGGTAGAGCGCGTGCAGACTTCACTTGATAAAGTCAATATGGGAACCTTTCTAAATCAAGAGCCGCACCATCTGTCTGGCGGCCAAAAACAGCGTGTTGCCATTGCTGGAGTCCTGGCACTGCAGCCGTCAATCATTATTCTGGATGAAGCAACATCCATGCTCGACCCAAGAGGCCGTGCAGAGGTAATAGAAACTGTTCGTGAGTTGAACGATCGTGAGAACATAACGGTCATTTCGATCACCCACGATCTTGAAGAAGCTGCGAAAGCGGACAGGATCATCGTGATGAATAAAGGGGAGCTATACCGTGAAGGAACTCCCGAGGAAATTTTTGAAATGGATGAAGAACTGATTAAGCTGGGACTGGACATTCCCTTTGCTGTAAAAATGAGCAAAATCTTGCGTGAAAAAGGAATTGCACTTACGAAATCATATTTGACAGAAGAAGAGCTGGTGACGGAATTATGGACATCTCACTCAAAAATGTAGAATATCGTTACCAGGCTGATTCCCCATTCGAGCGTCTCGCAATTTCAGATGTATCCATCGAAGTCCCTTCAGGAACGTATCTTGCGGTTATTGGTCATACAGGATCAGGCAAGTCAACTGTGCTGCAGCACTTGAATGCCCTTTTGAAGCCTACAAAAGGCTCAGTTTTGATCGGCAGCAGGGAAATCAAGGCTGGCCGGAAAGAGAAGAATTTGAAGGGTGTCCGCGAGAAGGTAGGCATTGTCTTTCAATTCCCGGAACATCAGTTATTCGAGGAAACGGTCGAAAAGGATATTATGTTTGGCCCGATGAATTTTGGCGTTACAGAGAAAGAAGCGAAGTCACGGGCAAGAGCCGCAATCAATCTGGTCGGATTGCCGGAAGAAATTCTTGAGAATTCACCATTCGATCTTTCAGGCGGACAAATGCGCCGTGCAGCCATTGCCGGAGTCCTGGCAATGGAGCCAGAGGTCATAGTATTGGACGAGCCTACTGCAGGTTTGGATCCACGCGGACGTAAAGAAATTATGGACTTATTTTATTCACTTCATAAAAAAAGAAATCTTTCTACTGTTCTTGTTACCCACAGCATGGAAGATGCTGCCCGCTATGCGGATGATATCGTTGTTATGCACCAGGGGAAGGTTTTTACAAAAGGCACGCCAGAACAGATCTTCTCGAATCCCAAGGCTTTGTTGGAATTGGGACTGGATGTACCGGAAGTAGTTGGCTTGCAGTTGAAGATCGAAGAAGCCTTCAATACTAAGTTCAGCAAAATCAGCCTTTCCGAGGAAGAACTCGCCGAAATGGTGGCAGAGTTTATGGAAGGGGGCGGTCCAAAATGATGGAGAAAATGATTTTTGGCCGTTATGTGCCGGGAGATTCTATCCTTCATCGCATGGACCCGCGTTCAAAGCTGATCATCGTATTCCTTTTCGTAATCGTCGTATTCATCGCGAACAATGTGGTTACGTATGGAGTTTTAGCTGCTTATACGCTTATTATGGTCGGACTGTCGAGGATTCCGCTGAGGTTCTTATATGGCGGACTCAAGCCAGTATTTTTTCTGGTGATTTTCACGTTCCTGCTCCATATCTTCATGACAAAGGAAGGCGATGTCATCTTCGAACTGGGATGGCTGCAAATATATGAAGAAGGTCTCAGGCAAGGTATCTTCATTTCACTAAGATTCTTGCTGCTGATTTTGATCACGTCACTATTGACCTTGACTACTACGCCAATCGAAATCACGGACGGACTGGAGACATTATTGAATCCTTTAAAGAAATTTAAATTCCCCGTCCATGAGCTGGCGTTGATGATGTCGATTTCCCTGAGATTCATCCCTACGCTCATGCAGGAAACAGATAAAATCATGAAGGCTCAAACTGCCAGGGGAGTGGAGTATAACAGCGGTCCGATCAAAGACCGAATCAAAGCGATTGTTCCATTGCTGATTCCGTTGTTCATCAGTTCGTTCAAGCGGGCGGAGGAACTGGCAGTCGCAATGGAGGCACGAGGCTACAAGGGTGGCGAAGGACGCACCAAATACCGCCAGCTGACATGGGGGATGCCGGATACTATAATGATTCTGTTTCTGGCTGCTGTCACGATTCTATTAATCGTTTTAAGAGGGTAATCACTATGCCGCGAATCAAATGCACCATTTCATACGATGGCACTGGTTTTTCTGGCTACCAGGTGCAGCCTGGCAAAAGGACTGTCCAGGGTGAGCTGGAAAAGGCCCTTGAAAAGCTTAGCAAGGTACAAGCATCAGAGTCAGTGCGTCTGGCCGTACAGACGCAGGAGTACATGCCCGCGGCAGGTCGTCCATTTTGACACAATGCTTGAAATTGAGCCTGCCAGGTGGCAAATAGCGCTTAATTCATTGTTGCCTGATGATATTGCCGTTCTTTCAGTAGATATAGCGAAACCAGATTTTCATGCACGATTTGATGCAGTCGGCAAGGAGTACCGTTATTTTTTGCTGCAATCAAAGCATCGTGATCCTTTCCAGCGGAATTATGCCTACCAGTTCCAGTATGAATTCAACTTTGACGCAATGAGGGAAGCCAGCAAACATCTGCTTGGGACCCATGACTTCACTAGTTTTTGCTCGGCCAAAACTGAGGTGGAAGATCGAGTCAGGACGTTGAAGGAAATCGATTTTTACGAGGAAAACGGTTTGCTGGTATTCAGGTTTGTCGGAGATGGCTTTCTGTACAATATGGTAAGGATCCTTGTAGGAACTTTGCTAGAGGTTGGGACAGGCAAAAGGGATGCTGCCAGCATGCAACAGCTACTCGAGGATCAAGACCGTACCCGGGCCGGCAAGACCGCACCTGGACACGGACTGTATCTGTGGAAGGTTTTTTATGAGGAATTCGAAAATAAATTTTAAAAAAATGCTGTTTTCGTAAAGAGTGTTGTTAAAATCCTAAAGCCGATTTTAACGTAAGGCATACCCATTTTGCAGTCGGTATTAAGTTTGCATGCTCTTTTCTCATAAGAAGCGTCAGCTTTACGAAGGGTTATGGGTGATTCAATTCAGTTTTGTATTCAATAGCAACAAAGTTTGAGAAAAGAGCGTAAAAAAATGATATGACAACTAATCCTGGTGTTGACAATCTCTCAACTACAGGTTAAGATATCATATGTATGTATTTTAAACCCACGATCAGCCCCGGAAGAGCTTTTTCGTGTTTGAAAATATACCAACGACGAACTTGATTTTTTTTTGACTATTTAGGAGGGAAACTCATGCGTACAACGTTTATGGCAAATGCCAACAATATCGAGCGTAAATGGTACGTAGTTGACGCTGCAGGCAAGACCCTTGGTCGCCTTTCAACTGAAGTTGCAGCTATTCTACGTGGTAAACATAAACCAACTTTCACACCACATGTTGACACTGGTGATCACGTAATCATCATCAACGCTTCACAGATTGAACTTACTGGTAAGAAATTGACTGACAAAATCTACTTCCGCCATACAATGCACCCAGGTGGATTGAAGCAAAGAACAGCTCTTGAAATGCGTACAAACTACGCTGAAAAGATGCTTGAACTTGCAATCAAAGGCATGCTTCCAAAGAACTCTCTTGGACGCCAAATGTTTAAAAAGCTTCATGTATATGCTGGAAACGAGCATCCACATCAAGCACAACAACCTGAAGTTTACGAACTTCGCGGATAATTAATAAGGAGGTAATTAACTTGGCACAGGTTCAATATATCGGTACCGGTCGTCGTAAGAGCTCCGTTGCGCGAGTTCGTTTAGTACCAGGCACTGGAAAAATTACAATCAATGATCGTGAAATTGAAGACTATATCCCATTCGCAGCTCTACGTGAAGTAGTTAAGCAGCCGCTTGTTGCTACTGAAACTGTAGGAAGCTACGATATCCACGTTAACGTAAATGGCGGTGGATACACTGGCCAGGCTGGCGCAATCCGCCACGGTATCGCTCGTGCGTTACTTCAAGCTGACCCAGAATTCCGTCCAACACTTAAGCGTGCTGGACTACTGACTCGTGACGCTCGTATGAAAGAACGTAAGAAATACGGTCTTAAAGGCGCCCGCCGTGCACCTCAGTTCTCAAAGCGTTAATCTTTTCGCTTCGGAAGACTCTCAACCTCTGGTTGGGGGTCTTTTTTTATGGTTTTTTTAGAGAGGTGCTGGGAGGGAGGATCCCCAACTGGATAAAACCGTCCCGAATTTCCAGTTCGCCAATAAATTTCGTTTTTCGCCAATAAGTGGGTGATTTTCGCCAATAAAAAATGAAAATCGCCAATAAAATTAGAAAATCGCCAATAAAGTTGTGAAAAGCGACAATAAAATTTTGAAACAGTTGTTGCTGAGATGTTGAATACGCAATTATTGTTGATTTCTTAATGGAAGTAAGTCGGATCCACGATTTTTGGTGGCTGAAAATCCAAAAGTGATGGCATACCAACCCAAAAAAGCGAAGGCATGATTCTATGCCTCCGCCCAAATGCTTTAGTCCTCATAACCCTGCATGGAATCCATATGGCTGGCGATCATCGCGATAATGGTAGGAGCCTCTTCCTTGGTAAATATAAAGTTTGTTTCGTCTTTAACCATTTCATCATCCTCGGTCCAAATCCGATTGATGCGGCGAAGGACTCCGTCACCCGTTTCCTCGACAAGTCCGAACTGGTAGGTAACCTCAACTTCATCCTCTTTTAAAAATGCCGTGACCTCAGGTGTCTCCCACTCAACGTCGATTTCCTCAAGGATATCGTCGTCTATAAGCTCCGCCACATATAGCTCATCATCATCATCATCGACTCCTTCGTCTTCATAATATACCGTGTCATCATCTTCCGTTGCATAAACGACATCGAGCTCGTCCTCATCATCGTTTATGTAATCGTGGAAACCTTCGTGAACCGCATCGACAATATCATCAATATCCGAGAGAATGACACGTGCCGGCTGCTCAAGATCCTCATCAATGGTTTCCGTATAGAATTCTTCGTTATGCGGATCAAAATATAATATATAGAAATAGTCTCTTTCACCATCATCATAATCCACAAAGAACTGGATCCTAGGATGCTTCGAGCCTCTCTCAACCGCCATCTGTCCTTCTTGATCATACCTTTCACAAATAGATTCAAGATGATCCTGCAACTCTCCAACGACACGATCGAACCATTCCATAGACATAGAAATCCATCCCTTCATCTGTATTCAGGTTTAGCTTGCCCTGTCGTCCACATTATCCTTGTTAGTAAATTAAAGGAAAATCCCTTTAGGAGGTAGATGCTGTACAAGAATGATGACCCCCTGTATTGCCCGAAAATGCGGAAAAGAAGCCAAATGGGTAAAAGGAGAGGCGTTGCATTGCCCGAAAATGCGGAAAAGAAGTCAAAAGGGTAAAAGGAAAGGCATTGCATTAATAATTCCTCATACACAATAATAACCGCCTGAGCTCACGCTTCCAGGCGGTTTCCTTCTATATTCCTAGCATATCTCCAGCTAAATCCGGAAAATCAATAAAAGGGTTTCGATTACCCTGGAGCTCATGGATTGCTGCATTCCGATGCTTTTCGTATAGTGTAACGGGATAATTGCCATGCCAGCCCAGCAGAACCTCAAGACTCATCTTTGTATCCATCCTGATAACATCCTTATATCTTATAGCAAAATAAAACACGGCCCTTGCGACAATTCCTTTGCCATATTCGGGTTCGAATTTACCGCCTTCCACCATGCCGCAGCCTGTCCTAATACCAGTAGCAGCAAGCTCAGGTTCATAGGACTGAAAATCGTAATAAGGAAGATTGCTCCTCATGCTATTGCATCCAGGTTCACAGGCAAACAAGTGGTAGAGATCGCCTCGCATTGGCTCATCGCCATCAAACCAGGATTGGGGCACAACATGTTCGGTATTGAAAAGAAACTCGGAACTGGTTGTAAAGCCTGCCTCGCTCAAAGTATTCATGAGTCGCAGATCCTCTTCAATTACCTCAACCGGGTCAAGATCCTGCCCGGAGTAAAGGCTCTTCAGCTGCAGGTTCTCCTGCAAATCCACCCATGGATAAACATACTCATGCGGCGAATACTTTAAATGGGAAGAGTGTGTTCTGACCAGCAGTGAATGAAGTTCTTCCGGTGTAAAAACAGCGTCACAGTAATACTCATCGCGTATCCTCGCGTCCAGCTCTGCATCAAAATACGTTTTATTCTCGATGTTATGAATATACAGCTCGCTAGCCGACAGGATCATATGGCATCCATGACCATCGTTTTGAAGCTCTGGTCGAAGATTTCAGCAAGGTGCTCTGGCACAGTCAGATAAACGAGGCCATTGCCTTCCAGCTTAGGCGAATTGCCGAGCGGCACAGTCCGCTTGACCAGTTGTGCATACAATTCAGGTTCTGTCAGCTCTCGCTCAAAGTGGGCTTTAGCATATGTTTTAATCAATGCCAGGGCACCCGAAACGTGCGGAGCTGCCATCGAAGTACCGCTCAAGGTCGCATATTTTCCGTTCAGATAGGTTGAGGTGATACGTTCTCCTGGAGCCACAAGGTCAATTTCATTATGTGAGTTGGTAAATTCGGATGAACCTCGTTCAAGGTTCACGGCGCCCACACTGATGACTTCGTTATAAGCACCAGGATAGGCAAATTCATTGGTAGCAACATCGCCATCTCCTTCATTGCCGGCGGCGCAAACGACAAGGATATTCTTTTTGACAGCGGCCTGAATCGCCTTGTGCAATTCAGGAACGTCAGCTGGACCGCCCAGCGACATCGAGATAATATCCACTTCCTGCTCAATCGCATAATGAATACCTTTGATAATCCACTCATATTTTCCTGAACCAGCCTTGTTCAAGACTTTTACAATCAGCAGCCCTGCCTCGGGTGCAACACCGATGACGCCTGCTTCATTTTTATGTGCGGCAATCGTGCCAGCCACATGTGTACCGTGGCCATTATAGTCAGTATACAGATCAGGGTTGCTGCGGTCATCATCGGTAAAATTCCTGCCGCTGATAATTCGGTCTTTTAAATCCGGATGTGTCGTTTCACAGCCAGTATCCAATACAGCAACCTTCATTCCCTTTCCTTTCGTTTCGTTCCAAAGCTTAGGTGCCTGGATCAGCTCAACACCTTTTGGCACCTCTTTGATTTCGTCAGCTTCATCAATCACGGTATAAGGAATAACACGAACACCTTGCTCCATTTCTTTCCCTCCTTAGAGATAAAATTGAAGCTAGTTCTTGCTGTAATAATAAGTCTAACAATTCTGACTATTAATGAAAAGGACCGTTAGTAGGGTATTTAATAGAAATGGATATCCATAATTGGGTATTTTATCCTAATGAGAATGCCGCGATATTATTCAGTAAACGTCTGAGAAAAATGGAAAAGGAATCGTCGGTCAACATTGCATTACTCCCTTACGAAGGTTGAACACTACTTTCTAAGGGGTGAGATTACTTTGAACGTCGTAACGACATTTATAGATAAAAGAAAACAAAAACAAGTGAAATATGAGCGATCGATGCTCCGTGAATTATCAATCAACATTCTGCAAGCAAGGGTGAAACATTATTTTGGCTCATCAAGGCTTACCTCGAATCTAATCATGAATTCAGGAATCGAAGAAGCTTGCTATGATGTAGCGATAGAAGCATATTTACTGGGTGCCAAATTCAGCCGTTTTGGATATTTCGGTGAACCGATAGAGGCGGTTAAGCCCCGCTGTGAAAAAGAAGAGCGGCATTTGATTGACACTTTATATAATTTTTTCCTTTTTTGGGGGATGGGTGAAGAGGGAGTAGGTTCAGAAGAGCTTTATTATTTGTGTGAACAGTATGTAGACAGCTGGTGGAGAGAAGGTTCATGAAGGGTGAAAAGAAATATAAAATGAGGCTGCATTAGCAGCGGTTCTAAACTGTCACCCTGTCCCATATAGTTTATTATCAGGGACTAGCTGGGAAGGATGGTTTAGAACATGCTGAAGAAACTCAAAATGGTAATATTTGCAGCCGGCCTTGCCGTGCTGTTCCTTATATTGCAGTATGATTTTACCGAGAATGACTCCTGGGAATCATGGAACCTGCCGCTTTCAGGGAAAATCATCTATCTCGATCCAGGACATGGAGGCGTTGACCCGGGGGCAGGAGAAGAGGAACCCTTTGAAAAAGATATCGCGCTTAGCGTTTCCTTGAAATTGCGGGATTATCTACAGCAACAGGGAGCCCTTGTCATCATGACTCGCGAGACAGATGTCGACCTAGCGGATAAAGGACTCAAGGGCTACAGTAAGCGAAAGGTCCAGGATTTAAAAAGACGACTGGATTTGATAAATGAGTCTGAGGCAGATTTTTTTGCAACGATACACTTGAACGCGATCCCGTCCTCCAAATGGAAAGGGGCACAAACTTTCTACTCAACGAACTATAAAGAAAACAAAAGAGCCGCCAAACTAATCCAGGACCAATTGCGCCGAAACCTTGAAAACACAGACCGAGATGCAAAGGCGGCGAATAGTATCTACTTATTGAAGAATATTAATAAACCTGGGGTTTTGGTCGAAATAGGGTTTTTATCCAATCCCCAGGAAGCCGCAAATCTGAGAGATGAGGCATATCAGGAAAAAGTTGCGGCCTCAATTTATAAAGGAATGCTCAGGTACTTTACAGACGAACAGAAATTTTGGGAAAAATAAAGAGGGGTCCTGGATCCTTCTTTTTCTTTTGAGTAATAAGTGAAAATTCACTTTGATAATTGTCCAGCTTCAGCTCCTAACTCCTCGAGACGTTTCGGTCCTGCCAATGAAGTCAAAGAGCGACTTCACTGTCAGGACCTCCAACGCTTGTCGGAGTTGGGCAGTCGCCTCCGCTTTTCTTTTAGAAATGTGTGATAGGTTTAACACTTAGGAGTTTTATCATTATGTTATACTGTCTTTGGGGATAAATTTTTACAGAGGAAGGTGTCATTATGTTAACTGAGGCTAAAGTACGTGAAAGTTTAAAAGACCTTAAGGAACCATTTTTACATAAAACACTCGAAGAGATAAATGCAATCGAAGAAATTAAGATCAAAGAAGAGAAGAACCATGTAAGCGTTAAAATTGCCATCGCGAAAACAGGTACAGCAGAACAGCTGCAGCTGCAAACTGAGATTGTCAATATCTTAAAAAGCGCTGGAGCGGCATCTGTAGGCTTGCGTTTCTCTGAACTGCCTTCAGAAGTTCTATCAAAATTCCAGACAGCGGCTCCTGAAGAAGAGGAAGGCTTGCTTGCTCCTAATAGCCAAACAACCTTCATCGCGATCGCGAGCGGAAAAGGCGGAGTGGGTAAATCCACTGTATCCGTGAACCTTGCTGTCTCACTGGCGCGTTTGGGCAAAAAAGTTGGACTTGTTGATGCTGACATATACGGTTTCAGTGTCCCTGACATGATGGGCATCACGAAACGCCCGGTAGTAAGAGGGGAAAGAATCATTCCAGTTGAAAGACATGGCGTGAAAGTCATCTCTATGGGATTCTTTGTGGAAGATAACGCACCAATCATCTGGCGCGGCCCGATGCTTGGCAAAATGCTGAACAGCTTCTTCAATGAAGTCGAGTGGGGAGAACTGGATTACCTCCTATTAGACTTGCCTCCAGGTACAGGAGACGTCGCATTGGATGTGCACACCATGCTGCCATCATGTAAAGAAATCATCGTTACCACTCCGCATCCGACAGCGGCATTCGTTGCTGCGCGTGCAGGTGCGATGGCTCTACGTACGGATCATGAAATCCTCGGTGTCATTGAAAACATGTCTTACTTTGAAAGCAAGCTGACTGAGGAAAAGGAATATGTCTTTGGACAAGGCGGCGGCGAGAAGCTGGCTGACGAGCTAAACACTAAGCTGTTAGGTAAATTGCCATTAGGCCAGCCAACCTGGAATGAAGAAGACTTTGCACCATCCATTTATCAGGAAGACGATAAAATTGGCGCACTTTATACAAATATTGCCCAGCAAGTTGTCCAAATGCTTGGAAAGTAAGAAAAGCGCAAGCGCTTGGTCAGCCTCGACAAGCGCTGGAGGGCCGGCCGGTGAAGTCGTTCTTTGACTTCATTGGGCGGACCGAAACCGAAAAGTATAGCCGACTGCCCAGAAACGCAGAAACTGGAGACTCCGACAAAGAAGCGCTTTTTGCTTCTGCCGGCGGAGTTGAAGTTTCGGAGTTTCTAGGAGGCGAAACTAGACAAGCGACTCAAGGGG
>NZ_BAUW01000053.1 GCF_000517385.1 Mesobacillus boroniphilus JCM 21738
CACCGGTCGGCCCTCCAAAGCTTGTCGGGGCTGACCAAGCGCTTGCGCTTTTCTTATAACGGGAAAAAATCAAGCGAAATTTCCAATTCGCTATAAAATTGAAAAAGTCGCTATAAAAACGAGAATTTCGCTATAAAAACGTAAAACTCGCTATAAAAAGTTATTTTTCGCTATAAAAAATAAAAAGTCGCTATAAAAAGTTATTTTCGCCATAATAATTTATTCCTTGCTAGAAATTTCGTTCAGGTTGGCAAATTATGACCCGTTTTCTTTATAAATCCGAGTGAATATGAGAAAATAACGATAGATTTAATCGCCCCGCTAGCCGGGATAACATAGGAGGATTTTTACAATGAAAGTTGCTATTGCTTCAGACCATGGCGGAGTGAATATCCGCGAAGAAATTAAGAGTTTGATGGACGAAATGAATATCCAGTACGAAGATTTCGGATGCGAATGCGGTACATCTGTTGACTATCCAGACTATGCGCTTCCAGTTGCTGAAAAAGTGGCGAATGGAGAGTTTGATAAAGGAATCCTGATTTGCGGAACAGGGATCGGCATGAGCATTGCCGCAAACAAAGTAAAAGGAATCCGCTGCGCGCTTGTGCATGACGTATTCAGCGCAAAGGCGACACGCCAGCACAATGACAGCAATGTCCTCGCGATGGGCGAACGTGTCATCGGACCTGGACTCGCTCGAGAAATCGCAGCTGTATGGCTTTCAGAAGAATACGAAGGCGGCCGCCACGAAAACCGCGTCGGCAAAATAAAGGATTATGAAAATAAATAGGCTGGAGAACTTCCAGCCTGTTTGCAAAACCAGAACTTCAGGAACACCAAATACCAATGTAAAGGGAGGCGCTGACACTGTCTATCGAACAATGGGAAGCAGAACTGAACTCCATCCTTACTGAATTTAATGATCAAGTCCAGCTGAAAAAAGGCCAGGTGCTGGTTGTCGGCTGCAGCACGAGTGAAATCATTGGGCAGCGGATTGGCACAGCTGGTACAGATGAGGTTGCGGAAATGGTATTCAGGCAGCTCCGCGAACTGCAGGGTAAAATCGGTGTCCAGCTGGCGTTCCAGTGCTGCGAGCATTTGAACCGGGCGATTGTCGTTGAGCGGGAAACAGCCGAACAGAAGCAGTTGGATGAAGTGACCGTAATTCCGGTAAGGAATGCGGGCGGAGCGATGGCAGCTTACGCATACAAAAACCTTGAGGATGCCGTGGTCGTCGAATTCATCAAGGCTGAAGCGGGTATTGATATTGGTGATACGCTGATCGGCATGCAAATGAAGCATGTCGCTGTGCCAGTAAGAGTGAAGCAAAAAAGCATTGGCCATGCACATGTGACGCTAGCAAAGACGAGGCCGAAGCTGATTGGCGGCGCCAGGGCGGTTTACGAGCAGACAAAGGAAAACGAGTCTTGCTGACAGGGGAAAGGCTGCGGAAGGAAAAGCGGGTCTGATATTCAGATCCTCTTTTACCTTCTTCCTTTTCTTTCATTATAATATCAGCTAAAATAAGAATGAATTTTCTAATAACGGAACAGCGCAATACATATAAGAGGGGGAACTTAAGTGAAGCACTTGTCACAGCAGGACAGCAAAGTTTACGCTGCAATGCAGGATGAATTGAAGCGTCAGCGCACGAAAATTGAATTGATCGCATCAGAGAACTTTGTCAGTGAAGCGGTAATGGAGGCACAGGGGTCTGTACTTACGAATAAGTATGCAGAAGGATATCCTGGCCGCCGCTATTATGGCGGATGCGAATACGTCGATGTAGCTGAAAACATTGCCCGTGACCGCGCGAAGGAAATCTTCGGCGCTGAGCATGTAAATGTCCAGCCGCACTCAGGCGCGCAGGCTAATATGGCAGTATATTTCACGATTCTTGAGCAAGGAGACACTGTGCTTGGGATGAATCTTTCTCACGGCGGGCACTTGACGCACGGAAGCCCGGTTAACTTCAGCGGCGTCCAGTATAATTTCGTTGAGTATGGTGTCGATGAAGATACTCATGTTATCAACTATGATGTCGTTCTTGAAAAAGCTCGCGAGCACAAGCCGAAGCTGATCGTTGCCGGTGCAAGTGCTTACCCGAGAGCGATCGACTTCAAGCGTTTCCGTGAAATCGCTGATGAAGTGGGCGCTTACCTGATGGTCGATATGGCTCATATCGCTGGTCTTGTCGCAGCTGGCCTCCACCAGAATCCAGTGCCATATGCTGACTTTGTTACAACAACTACTCATAAAACACTTCGCGGCCCGCGCGGCGGAATGATCCTCTGCAAAGAAGAATTCGCGAAGAAAATCGATAAATCGATCTTCCCTGGGATCCAGGGCGGCCCGCTTATGCACGTAATTGCTGCGAAAGCAGTAGCGTTCGGCGAAGCGCTCCAGGATTCTTTTAAAGAATACGCGCAAAATATCATTTCAAATGCCAACCGCCTTGCAGAAGGTTTGAATAAGGAAGGCATCGACCTTGTATCCGGCGGAACAGACAACCACTTGCTATTGGTTGACCTGCGCTCTCTTGGCCTGACTGGGAAAGTAGCGGAAAAAGTTCTTGATGATATCGGCATCACCGTTAATAAAAACACGATTCCATTTGATCCGGAAAGCCCATTTGTAACAAGCGGAATCCGTATCGGTACAGCTGCGGTCACAAGCCGAGGCTTCGGTCATGAAGAAATGGACGAAATCGCTTCAATCATTGCCATCACATTGAAAAATCACGAAGACGAGGCGAAGCTGGAAGAAGCAAGCAAACGCGTCGAAGATTTGACAAGCAAGTTCGAACTATATCCTGAGAGATAAGATTTTTACCCGGCGGCCTTCATGAATGAGGGCCGCTTTTTCAGGGGAAAATCATTCAGACATAAGCGGTTGCTTGTAAAGAGGTTTTTCTGTAAAATTATACGAAGTGTGATTCAACAAATCTTACATATAACAGACAGGTGTTCACAACTCATTTACCTTTAAAAGGAGCGATACACATGGCAAAAGTATACGTATTTGACCATCCATTGATCCAGCATAAACTTACTTATATTCGCGATAAAAGTACAGGCACGAAGGAATTCCGCGAGCTTGTAGATGAGGTCGCAACGCTGATGGCGTTTGAAATTACGCGTGACATGCCGCTTCAGGATATCGAAATTGAAACACCAGTCGAAAAGACAAAATCGAAAGTTCTTTCAGGCAAAAAGCTTGGTATCATCCCGATTCTTCGCGCAGGCATCGGAATGGTTGATGGCATTCTGAAATTGATCCCAGCAGCGAAAGTCGGCCATATCGGACTTTACCGCGACCCAGAAACACTAATGCCGGTCGAATACTATGTAAAACTTCCAAGCGACGTCGAAGAGCGCGATTTTATCGTCGTTGACCCAATGCTTGCGACAGGCGGATCAGCGGTCGAAGCGATCAACTCTCTTAAAAAACGCGGCGCAAAGCATATCAAGTTCATGTGTTTGATTGCAGCTCCAGAAGGGGTAGAAACGGTAAAAGAAGCACACCCAGATGTTGATATTTACATCGCTGCACTCGATGAAAAGCTGAATGACCACGGATACATCGTACCTGGACTAGGAGACGCAGGAGATCGTTTATTCGGGACTAAATAAGGAGTGTTTGAGTTGAACCAGCCTATTAAAGTTATGACCATTTTTGGGACACGTCCGGAAGCAATTAAAATGGCTCCGCTTGTCCTCGAATTACAGAAACACCCAGAACACTTTGAATCAATCGTAACGGTAACCGCCCAGCACCGCCAAATGCTGGACCAGGTGTTGAATATTTTTAAAATCACGCCGGACCATGACCTTAACATCATGAAGGATCGCCAGACGTTGATCGATGTAACGACTAGAGGTTTGGAAGGCCTGGACAAAGTAATGAAGGAAGTCAAGCCGGATATCGTACTTGTGCATGGAGATACGACAACTACGTTTGTGGCAAGCCTTGCTGCGTACTATAACCAGATCATTGTCGGCCATGTCGAGGCAGGCTTGAGGACGTGGAATAAATATTCTCCATTCCCTGAGGAAATGAACCGTCAGCTGACAGGAGTCATGGCTGATCTTCATTTTGCACCAACTTCTAAGTCTGCGGCTAATTTGCTGCAGGAGAATAAATCTGAAGAAAATATCTTCGTAACTGGTAACACGGCAATTGATGCCTTGAAGACGACGGTGAAGGAAACGTATCAGCATGAAGTTCTCGATAAGCTTGGCAATGACCGCTTGATCCTGATGACAGCACACCGCCGTGAAAATCTTGGTGAGCCAATGCGCAATATGTTCCGTGCCATTAAAAGAATCGTTGATGAACAGCGTGATGTTCAAGTTGTTTATCCTGTTCACTTAAACCCTGTTGTCCGTGAATTGGCGGATGAAGTATTGGGGAATGACCCGCGTATCCATCTGATCGAGCCACTTGACGTCATTGATTTCCATAACTTCGCATCGCGCGCGCATCTCATCCTGACTGATTCAGGCGGCGTGCAGGAAGAAGCGCCGTCACTAGGTGTGCCTGTACTCGTTCTGCGCGACACAACAGAGCGTCCTGAAGGCATCGAAGCAGGAACCCTGAAACTCGCAGGAAACGAAGAGCAGCCTATTTACGAAATGGCAACAGAATTGCTGACAGACAGTGAAGCATATGAAAAAATGGCCAAAGCGTCGAATCCATATGGCGATGGCCTCGCATCAGAACGAATTTGTGAAGCAATCCGCTATTACTTCAAACGCACAGAAAATCGTCCTGAACAATATGAGTAAGAACCTTTTAGACACCTCTTTTTTAAAAAAGGGGTGTTTTTCTTTGCAAGGATACAAAATCGAAAGTACTATCAGGTTTATTCGTCTTTGGATTTAGATTATTCTAGTTCGCGGAATTAAGGCATGATTTCGCGGAATAAATGTAATCTGAATACAATACTCCCTAAAAAGAAACGCTATGTTAAAAAGGGAGGGGCTATTTTCATGAAAAGCGTAATTTTTTCTTAATTGTCCTATCAATTGCAATCCTCACTGCATTCGAACCTCAAAAACTGCAAATCCCGCCGATTCCTCAAGAAGAACCCCAGACTGAAAAAGTTGCTATCGTGCTGACGGAGCAGCCGGTTGAAGAACAGCAAATCAAAAATCAGCTTAAAAACCTGAAAAACACAAAGCTCCGCCGCATCTTCAAGCATGCGGTCAATGGATATTCCGTTAAGGGACCTGTCTCCGAGCTTCAACAGCTTGAAAAGTCTAATGACATCCAACTTTTATCTGAAGTAAACACATACAAGGTGGAGAGTCCGGCCCATCTGCCAACCCGATACAAATCAAGCGAAAGCTTTATCGATAATTTTGAATTGATTGGAACAGACACGGTCCGGGGGCTTCTTGATGAAAAAGGCAACCGTCTAACGGGAAAGGGTGTGACGATCGGAGTAATCGATACGGGAATAGATTATGATCATCCTGACCTGCGGAGGAATTTTGCAGGGGGACATGACCTGGTTGATGGGGATGATGACCCGATGGAAACGAAGGGTGCCGGTTTTAGGAGCACTTTGCACGGAACACATGTAGCAGGCGTGATCGCAGCGAACGGAAGAATGTGGGGTATGGCTCCAGAAGCGAAAATAGTTGCCTACCGGGCGCTGGGACCAGGCGGGAGAGGAACGACAGAGCAGGTGATTGCTGCTATTGATGAAGCGATAAAGGATAAGGTGGATATCCTGAATCTTTCGCTCGGAAATGATGTCAATGGACCGGACCTTCCTATCAGCCTGGCGTTAAATAAGGCGGTCGACGCAGGAATCGTTGCGGTCACTTCATCTGGGAATTCGGGTCCGAACCGGTGGACGGTAGGTTCACCAGGCACAGCTTCAAAGGCCATCTCGGTAGGGGCCTCGACACCGCCAATGCAAGTGCCGTACCTGAACGCCCCGGGACTGTCTAAAGAAATACGACTGGAACTTTTACAAGGATCAGACAACTGGAACATTACCCAGAGCGAGAACCTAGTTTTTGCAGGACTGGGAACGAAAGAAGAAATGAAGGGTGTAAGGGATAAGCTTGTGTTGGTCGAAAGGGGTAAGCTTACTTTTACCGAAAAAGCGAAGAATGCATTTGAAGCGGGCGCAATCGGTGTGATCATCTATAACAACACGAAGGGAACATTCTTTGGGAATCTGGAAGAGAGCCTGCCGATTCCAGTTGCAGCAATCAGCGAAGAAGCAGGATTGATGCTAAAAAACAGCTCGATAAAAATCCGATGCTTATCCGCATGATTTTAATAGAAGAAAAAGATCTTCTTGCTGACTTCAGTTCCCGCGGTCCGGTGACGGTCACATGGGAAATCAAGCCGGATATTGTCGCACCCGGCGTGGCGATTAACAGTACAATTCCCGGAGGCTACCTCCCGCTACAGGGAACGAGCATGGCAGCCCCCCATATTGCAGGAGCGGCAGCGCTGATCAAGCAGGCTCATCCTGACTGGAGCCCGGCTGAAATCAAGGCGGCAATCATGAACACCGCCAAAAATATTAGCGACCGTGACGGCAAGAGATACCGGACATTCGAGCAGGGAGCAGGAAGAATTAGGCTTGAGGCAGCGATCAAAACGGAAAGCCTGGTCATTCCAGGGTCGCTGCAATTCGGTAAATTCCAGCTGGCAGATAACATGCATCGCCACAGCTCCAAGCTTACCGTCAAAAATACGGGCAAAGTCACTAAAACCTATTCATTTTCAATTCCAAAAAAAGAACACGGAATTGAATGGGAGCTTCCGATGAGCTTTGCGCTGAAACCGAATGAAGCAAAAAACGTGGAGCTTGCGATGAAAGCCACTCCGGATTTGTTAAAAGATAAAATCCATGACGGCAGCCTCGTTATGGATGATGGAAAAAACAAGATAAGGATTCCATACTTGTATGTTCTTGAAGAACCGGATTACCCGCGGGTGATGGGCTTCGACTTCGCGCCGGCAGATAACGGCAAGGCTTATCGCTATGAAGTCTATTTGCCGGGAGGAGCAGAAGAATTTGGCATCGCCCTTTTCGACCCGGATCAATACCGCTTCGTCGGATTTCTTGATTGGGGAAGAAAGCTGGAAAATGGGATGGTAGGAAAGGAAATACCTCTGGAAAAATTGCCGGAGGAAGGACTTTACCTTGCCAAGGTATTCGCAAAGAAAAAAGGGCGAGAAAGCACGATAGACGCATGATTTTTATAGGTAAAAATACATGGGACGGAGAGCACGATTGAAACAGTGGATTATAAATAATGAAAGGGTCGGACAAAGGTAATTCTTTTCGGTTCTATATTATTCTCATTAAACTATTTGAGTTCTCCCAGTATCTCTGTCACACCTCAAAATCGGCTATAATGAAAGAACACTGAGAAAATGCACGCAAAAATAAGCTTTTATAATATAATACTAACATAGGATTGCTGGTATATATTTGAGTGAAAACTTTGTGAATTTTTTAACTGCTATGGATTGACATCGACAATAGCCTATTGTATGCTTACAAAGGGCATAAAATGATAAGGTTTTCAATGTTGATATGCAAGCTTTTTTGTGAAAATATTGTTTTTTCGGAAAATGATTTTTCACCCCCTGAAGCTCCCATTCTCAAAAGTGAGGATACGTTTTTTATGCGCCGAAACAACCGCCACCCTTTTCAAGCGATGGCACTCATGTCCGCTATACTATCTCAATTGGTAGGCTCCATTTTAATTGGCATTTTTTCCGGAAGATGGCTGGACCAAAGTCTTGGTACAGAGCCACTTTTCTTAATATTCGGATTGCTGATCGGATTGGCGGCAGGTGTTTATGCCATGCTCCGCCTTGTCCAACACTTCTTTTCGGGAGACTAGCCATCTATGGAAATTCAGGACTTGTTTATTCGCCAGCGCAAATACATATTCACCTTGTTGTCTTTATACGTACTCGGGTACGGCTTTACAAGCTATCAATCTGTTTTTGCCGGGTTGATCTTTGGTACAAGCCTGAGCCTTTTTAATTTATGGCTGCTTGCGAGGAAAATGAACAACTTCGGTGATTCGGTTGTACAGGGGAAGAAGGTGCGCTCGCTCGGCTCGATGTCGAGGCTGGCGACCGGAGCGCTTGCTGTGATCGTTGCGATGGAATACCCCGATCGCATTGACCTTGTATTTACGGTTTTGGGATTAATGACAGCTTACATTGTCATTATGATAGATTTTTTTGTCCAGTCTTTTCAATCACGTAAATAGCGGGGAAGAGAGGTGAATTACTGATGCATCATGAAGCTCCATTATTAGATTTATTTGGGCTTACTTTTAACTTAACAAATTTGCTGATGATCACAATAGCGAGCGCTCTTGTATTCATCATTGCAGTTCTTTCCACTCGTAAACTGGCGATGAAACCGACCGGGATCCAGAACTTCATGGAATGGGTTATGGATTTCGTCAAAGGAATCATCAACAGTACGATGGACTGGAAAGATGGGGGAAGATTCCACGTCCTCGGGATCACATTGCTGATGTATGTGTTTATTTCAAACATGCTGGGACTGCCTTTCGCGATCGTGTACGACAACGTCCTATGGTGGAAATCACCAACAGCTGATCCGGTCATCACACTGACTCTCGCAGTCATGGTAGTTGGACTTTCCCATTATTATGGCGTCAAGCTTAAAGGGACTGCCGAATACGGCAAAGAATTCTTTAAGCCATTTTGGTTCATGTTCCCGATCAAGATCATTGAAGAGTTCGCGAACACGCTCACTCTTGGTCTTCGTCTTTACGGTAACATTTACGCAGGTGAGATCCTGTTGGGTCTGCTTGCAGCCAGCCTCGCAACCGGGGTAGGCGGGCACTTGGCCGCAGCACTTCCAATGCTTGTATGGCAAGGTTTCTCCGTATTCGTCGGAGCAATCCAGGCATTTATCTTCACAATGTTAACGATGGTTTATCTCTCCCATAAAGTGAGCCATGACCATTAATATATACCTGTTCATTTAATGGACAAAACTTTAAAAAACATTTTTTTCATACATTAAAGGAGGAACTTTATAATGGGTCTTTTAGCAGCAGCAATCGCAATCGGTTTGGCAGCACTTGGTGCAGGTATTGGTAACGGTTTGATCGTATCACGTACAGTAGAAGGTATCGCTCGTCAGCCAG
Source organism: Mesobacillus boroniphilus JCM 21738 (assembly GCF_000517385.1). Classification (GTDB taxonomy): domain Bacteria; phylum Bacillota; class Bacilli; order Bacillales; family Cytobacillaceae; genus Mesobacillus; species Mesobacillus boroniphilus. The sequence continues at coordinate 9,180 of NZ_BAUW01000053.1, forward strand.
AAGCTCGCGGTATGCTTCAAACTACAATGTTCATCGGGGTTGCATTGGTTGAAGCGATTCCTATCATCGCTGTAGTTATCGCGTTCATGGTTATCGGCGGTTAATTCCTTATAAGAATTTAAGATGGCGAAGATCATTCCGCGCGAACCTTCGCCATTCTACTATGTAGACTTTGTGCCGGTTTATTCCGGCATAGGTCGACCTGAATTTGAATGCAAGCAGTCGTTTGAAATAAAATCGGGCAAGCCCGGGATTAGTAACGGGCAGCTTATGCGTCGGCTTTTAGCCAGATGACGCATGTTGGACCTTTTTAATCATGGTACAACTCTTGAAGGGAGTGAATCGAGGGTGTTAACAATGAATTTTGTATTGGGAGCGGCAGCCGGCCTTAACACAGGCGATATCTTGTTCCAGCTTGTTATGTTCCTTGTTTTGTTAGCATTGCTTAAGAAGTTCGCTTGGGGTCCATTGATGGGCATCATGAAGGAACGTGAAGAGCATATTGCTGGCGAAATCGGAGCGGCTGAAAAAAGCCGTGCTGAAGCACAGAAACTTTTTGAAGAACAGCGTGACATGCTTAAGCAGGCACGCACAGAAGCACAGGGCCTAATTGAAAACGCAAAGAAGCAGGGCGATGTACAGCGTGATGAAATCATTGCACTTGCACGCACTGAATCTGACAGAATCAAAGAATCTGCGAAGCTTGAAATTGAACAGCAGAAGGAGCAGGCTGTTGCGGCTATCCGCGAACAAGTGGCTTCACTATCTGTCTTGATTGCTTCTAAAGTAATCGAGAAGGAAATCTCTGCGGCTGACCAGGAAAAGCTCATCAATGAATACATTCAAGAGGCGGGTAATGCCCGATGAGCAACTCGACAGTAGCAAAACGCTATGCCCTGGCACTTTTTCAACTCGCTTCTGAAAAGCAGGCTCTCCCGCAGGTTGAGGAAGAGCTTCGCACAGTAAAAGAAGTTGTTGTGAACAATCCGGAATTGACTGCTTTTTTAAAGTCTCCGAAGCTTCCGAACGAGAAGAAGAAAGAGGTTTTAAAGACAGCTTTCGGTTCAGTAAGCACATATGTCCTTAATACTCTGATGATTTTGGTTGACCGTCATCGCTCAGACCAGATCGCAGACGTTGCTGACCAGTTCATCGCCCTTGCAAATGATGCAAAAGGCGTGGCTGAAGCAAAAGTCTATAGTGTCCAGCCGCTCTCGCTGAACAGGCTGAAGCACTTTCAGCTTCGTTCGCGCCGCAGGTTGGCAAACAGTCACTTCATATTGAAAACATTGTAGATTCCAATTTGCTTGGAGGCGTAAAGCTTCGCATTGGAAACCGCATTTTTGACGGCAGCTTGCGCGGCAAGCTAGACCGCTTAGAACGTAAATTGCTAGGCTAAGATTCGTAGATAGGGGTGAAACTCATGAGCATCAAAGCTGAAGAAATCAGTGCGCTGATAAAATCGCAAATCGAAAATTATCAGTCGGAAATTCAAGTGAGTGATGTGGGTACAGTTATCAGTGTTGGTGACGGTATCGCCCGTGCTCATGGCCTCGACAATGTCATGGCTGGAGAACTTGTTGAATTTTCAAACGGCGTTATGGGTATGGCACAAAACCTGGAAGAAAATAACGTCGGTATCATCATTCTTGGACCTTTCACGGACATCCGCGAAGGCGACGAGGTACGCCGTACGGGCCGCATCATGGAGGTTCCTGTAGGGGAACAGCTTATCGGCCGCGTGGTAAACCCGCTTGGACAGCCAGTCGATGGCATGGGTCCAATCAATACAACAAAAACTCGTCCAATCGAGTATGCTGCACCAGGCGTTATGGATCGTAAATCCGTTCATGAGCGTTGCAGACTGGTATCAAGGCGATTGACGCTCTTGTTCCAATCGGCCGCGGACAGCGTGAATTGATCATCGGTGACCGCCAGACTGGTAAAACATCTGTAGCGATCGATACAATCCTTAACCAAAAAGGCCAGGACATGATCTGTATCTACGTTGCAATCGGACAGAAGGAATCAACTGTACGTAACGCGGTTGAAATTCTCCGTAAGCACGGCGCGCTGGATTACTCTATCGTTGTTACAGCATCTGCATCCCAGCCGGCACCACTCTTATACCTTGCTCCTTACGCTGGTGTAACAATGGGTGAAGAATTCATGTACAATGGCAAGCACGTGCTTGTCGTATATGATGACCTTTCAAAACAAGCGGCAGCATACCGTGAACTTTCCTTGCTGCTTCGCCGTCCTCCAGGCCGTGAAGCTTACCCAGGGGATGTATTCTACTTGCACTCACGCTTGCTAGAGCGTGCAGCTAAGTTGAGCGACGCTAAAGGCGCTGGTTCAATCACAGCACTTCCGTTCATTGAAACGCAGGCAGGCGACGTTTCTGCTTACATTCCAACGAACGTTATTTCAATCACAGACGGACAGATCTTCTTGCAGTCTGACCTATTCTTCTCTGGCGTACGTCCAGCGATCAACGCAGGTCTTTCTGTATCCCGTGTAGGTGGATCCGCTCAAATCAAAGCGATGAAGAAGGTATCTGGTACACTGCGTCTTGACCTTGCTTCATACCGTGAATTGGAAGCATTCGCTCAGTTTGGTTCTGACCTTGATAAAGCAACTCAGGCAAAACTTAACCGCGGTGCCCGTACGGTAGAGGTACTTAAACAAGATCTTAACAAGCCGCTTGCTGTTGAAAAGCAAGTAGCGAGCCTATATGCACTGACTCGCGGCTTCCTTGACGATATCCCATTGCAGGATATCCGCCGCTTCGAAGGTGAGTTCCTTTCATGGTTAGACCACAACCATACAGAGGTGTTAGATCATATCCGTGCCACGAAGGACCTTCCTTCTGACGACGATATGACTGCTGCAATCAACGCTTTCAAAAAGACGTTCGCAGTATCTGAGTAATCATGAAAAAGTAGCAGCGCCAGCTCCCTTATTTAAAAAAGGTTCTGGCTCCTGCTTACACTTGGACTAACAATTCTTTTGTAAAAGGGTGGTGAGAACCGAAATGGCATCTTTACGCGATATAAAAAACCGTATTACTTCGACAAAAAAGACGAGCCAGATTACCAAGGCAATGGAGATGGTATCCGCAGCTAAATGGAACCGTGGAGTCATGAACGCGAAAGCATTCGTTCCTTACATGGAAAAAATCCAGGAAGTGACTGCCTCAATCGCAATGGGCAGCAAGGATTCCAACCACCCAATGCTGAACAGCCGTCCAGTCAAGAAGACGGGATATCTAGTGATTACATCTGACCGCGGACTTGCAGGTGCTTACAACAGTAACGTCCTGCGCCAGCTGTATCAGACAATCCAGCAACGCCATAAATCAAATGATGAGTTTGCGATCATCGCGATCGGCCGTGTCGGCCGTGACTTTTTCCAAAGCCGTGGCATGAACGTTGTCCTTGACATCGTCGGCATTGCAGACCAGCCGTCCTTCGCGGAAATCCAGGACATCGCCAGCAACACAGTTGGCATGTTCTCGGACGGAACATTTGATGAATTATATATTTACTACAGTCATTACGTCAGCGCGATCGCTCAAGAAGTAACTGATAAGAAGCTGCTTCCGTTAACGGATATTGGCGGAGCATCAACAAAGCTTACTTCTTATGAATTTGAGCCGAACGCTGAGGAGATCCTGGAAGTTCTCTTGCCGCAATACGCAGAAAGCTTGATTTACGGAGCACTGCTTGATAGCAAAGCAAGTGAACACGCTGCTCGTATGACAGCCATGAGAAACGCAACGGACAATGCGAAAGAGCTGATCAATTCCCTCAGCTTGAGCTACAACCGCGCGCGTCAGGCTGCTATTACCCAGGAAATCACCGAAATCGTCGGTGGAGCTGCAGCACTCGAATAGATTAGTGTCTAGCTCCAGCGCCTAGCCCCTCGAGTCGCTTCGGTCCGTCCAATGAAGTCAAAGAGCGACTTCACCGGCCGGCCCTCCAGCGCTTGTCGGGGCTGGACAAGGCGCTTGCGCTTTTTAAATGACAAATGGGGATGTGGCATGAAGCCGCATCCCATCATGATGTATATATTTCAACTAGTACGATAGGAGGGAACAAGATGAACAAAGGACGCGTTCTCCAGGTTATGGGTCCGGTTGTTGACATTAAGTTTGAAAGCGGCAATCTTCCAGAGATCTATAACGCTTTGAAAATTGTAACCAGCGATGCGGATGTGACCATCGAACTAACTCTTGAAGTAGCCCTTCACTTAGGCGATGACACAGTCCGTACAATCGCGATGTCTTCCACAGACGGCCTTAAGCGTGGCGTGGAAGTATTAGATACAGGTGCTCCAATCTCCGTTCCGGTTGGGGACGTAACACTAGGACGTGTATTCAACGTATTGGGTGAGTCAATCGACCTTGAGGCTCCAATCGCTGCTGATTCACGCCGCGATTCAATCCACAGGGAAGCTCCAACATTCGAACAGCTTTCAACTGAGGTTGAAATCCTTGAAACAGGAATTAAGGTTGTTGACCTTCTTGCTCCATATATCAAGGGTGGTAAGATCGGATTGTTCGGTGGTGCCGGTGTAGGTAAAACCGTATTAATCCAGGAATTGATCAACAACATTGCTCAAGAGCACAGCGGTATCTCCGTATTCGCAGGTGTTGGTGAGCGTACACGTGAAGGTAACGACCTTTACCACGAAATGACTGACTCTGGCGTTATCAAGCAAACAGCGATGGTATTCGGACAGATGAACGAGCCGCCAGGAGCACGTATGCGTGTTGCCCTGACTGGTTTGACAATGGCTGAATATTTCCGTGATGAGCAGGGACAAGACGTTCTTTTCTTCATGGATAACATCTTCCGTTTCACGCAAGCAGGTTCTGAGGTTTCCGCGCTACTTGGCCGTATGCCATCAGCGGTAGGTTACCAGCCGACTCTTGCAACTGAAATGGGTAAATTGCAGGAACGTATCACTTCTACTAACGTAGGTTCTGTTACTTCCATCCAGGCGATCTATGTACCAGCCGATGACTACACTGACCCGGCTCCGGCTACAACTTTCGCTCACTTGGATGCAACAACGAACCTTGAGCGTAAGCTTTCTGAAATGGGTATCTACTGCGGTGGATCCACTTGCTTCGACTTCACGTGCATTGACACCTGAAATCGTTGGCGAAGAACACTATTCAGTAGCTCGCCGCGTACAGCAAACATTGCAGCGTTACAGAGAACTTCAGGATATCATCGCGATTCTTGGTATGGATGAGCTTTCTGACGAAGATAAGCTTACTGTACACCGCGCTCGCCGCATCCAGTTCTACCTGTCACAAAACTTCCACGTAGCCGAACAGTTCACAGGACAGAAAGGTTCTTACGTGCCAGTTAAAGAAACAGTCAAAGGATTCGCTGAAATCCTTGACGGCAAATATGACCACCTTCCAGAAGATGCATTCCGCCTAGTCGGCCGAATCGAAGAAGTTATCGAGAATGCAAAACGTATGGGTGTAGAGGTCTAATAACGGACCAGGAGGGTAAAAAATGAAGACGATTAAAGTCAGTGTTGTTACTCCCGATGGGCCGGTGTACGAATCAGATGTTGAAATGGTAAGCACAAAAGCGAGCACAGGCGAGCTTGGAATCTTGCCAGGCCACATTCCTATGGTTGCACCGCTACAAATTGGCGCTGTCCGTTTGAAAAATGGCAGCAATACCGAGTTCATTGCAGTCAGCGGCGGCTTTCTCGAGGTCCGTCCCGAGCAGGTAACCATCCTTGCTCAATCTGCAGAAAAATCATCTGAAATCGATCTTGAACGTGCACTAAAAGCAAAAGAACGCGCTGAGCAGCGCCTGCATGAAAGAAAGCAGGAGAACATCGACTTCAAGCGTGCAGAACTTGCCCTGCAGCGTGCGATCAACCGTATTTCAGTTGCAGAACGCAGAATATAATGATCAACACCCTCCGGCGCTGCCGGGGGGGTGTTTTATTATGGAGAGTGAGCCGCGGCGTATTTGCAGCTTCCAGATAGTTTACAAATCTAGGGGAAGATTCCGTTTCGCTATAAAAATAGAAATTTCGCTATAAAAACTAAAATTTCGCTATAAAAATAGAAAAGTCGCTATAAAAATTAATTTTTCGCTATAAAAACGTCATTTTCGCTATAAAACATTGTGTTATCAAAGTTTAGCCTGGAAATTATGCTGATAAATCTTGTTCGGACTCTAATTTACACTGCTTTATCGATACAAAACCACGTTTACAGATCAAATCATCAATCAATCAACAAAAAATCACCCTCTAAAATCCTCCCAATCAAAAAATTCAAAAGTCCGCCATAAATCAACGCTGTCACAGAACTTAACAATGTTGACAAACGTCACTGACAACTTAATCCAAATTGTATTTAATATAGAATGTAACCGAGTGTCTTAATTCAGTTGCTGCACATTTCCGAAACAAGGAGGCTGCACACTCCAAAACACAACGCTGCCATAGCAACAAAAAAGCCTGGAGAAAACAATGCGAATAATTTGCCTTCCGGATAACTAAGTTTGGAAGGGGACGACTATTCCCGGATTAAATAAAGATACTATTTTTCTATCAGAATGGCTTGGAAGAAGGTTGCCAGATTGTTCAAAGGCTTGTCGACACACTATTGCAACAATGGTATAATTGTTATCGGTTACAAGATAAAAAAATAAGGAAATTTTACAACACTGGAGGGATGGACATGGAGCAGTTGAATTTATATCAAAATAACTATTTGATAGTCTTTGTGTTCCTATGTCTCGGGGTATTGCTTCCAATCGTAGCCTTGTTTGCGGCTAAGCTTCTTAGGCCGAAATACAAGCAGGACGAGCGGAAATATACCACCTACGAGAGCGGGATGGAACCGTTCAGCGATGCGCGGGTCCAGTTTAATGTCCGTTATTATGTTTTTGCTCTTATGTTTGTTATTTTTGATGTAGAAACAGCGTTTTTGTATCCATGGGCTGTCGCCTATGAGAAGTTGGGGATCTTCGCATTGATTGAGATGCTGATTTTCGTCGTAATGCTTCTAATCGGACTCATCTACGCATGGAAAAAGAAGGTGCTAAAATGGATTTAAAGTTGGATGATTTCTCACCTGAAGAAGTGGCAGAACTCCAAAGGAACGTATTTGTGACGACTCTTGAACAGGTAAAAGGCTGGGCCCGGAGCAACTCGATGTGGCCAATGACTTTCGGTCTTGCGTGCTGCGCGATTGAAATGATGGCATCCAGTTCGGCTCACTATGACCTGGACCGTTTCGGGACATTTTACCGGAACTCACCTCGTCAGTCTGATGTCATGATTGTTTCAGGTACCGTAACGAAGAAAATGGCTCCGACTGTCCGCAGGCTGTACGACCAGCTGGCAGAACCAAAGTGGGTAATCGCGATGGGTTCATGCGCGACAGCAGGCGGCCCATATGTAAAATCATACTCAGTTGTAAAAGGTGTCGATCAGATTGTGCCTGTCGATGTTTACATACCGGGTTGCCCGCCGAATCCAGCAGCATTGATTTACGGGATTAATAAATTGAAAGAGAAAATCCGTTATGAGGCGAAAACCGGGAAGAAGGTGATCTAACCGATGAGCGGTGAAAAGGATTTAGAGCAGATAAAAAGAGAAGCAGCCCAAAAAGCAAAAGAGCTTGCGAAGCAGCGTCAGGCAGCTAAACAAGCAGTGGAAGGAAATGACCCGAAAGAGGTTGCCGACAAAGTCGCAGAACCTGAAGTGAAAGAAACAGACGCGAAAGCAGAGACTCCAGCTGGTGACGATGCTGAACTCGCTAAAAAGAAAGCCGCAGCAGCAGCGAAGGCAAAGGCAGCTGCATTGGCAAAAATGAAAGCGAACGCTCAGTCAGATGAAGCGTGGGAAGCCAAAGAAGAAGTATCGACTCCGGTAGAAGGTCAAGATGCTGAATTAGCCAAGAAAAAAGCCGCAGCAGCAAAAGCAAAAGCAGCCGCTCTTGCAAAAATGAAAGCAACAGGCCAGGTGGAGGAAGATGCTAAAGCGGAAACTCCAGCAGTCACTGACGCTCCAGCGGGCGACGACGACGAGCTTGCGAAAAAGAAAGCCGCAGCGGTAGCGAAAGCAAAGGCAGCAGCGGCAGCAAAAAGAAAAGCACAGGCAGAAGCTGGCGGGGAAGCAGATGTTCCTGCAGGCGACGACGATGACCTGGCAAAAAAGAAAGCCGCAGCCGTAGCGAAAGCAAAGGCAGCAGCGAAAGCCAAAGCCAAAGCCGCAGCCGGCGGAGGATCTGCTGATGATGAAAAAGCGAAAGCGATTGCCGCAGCGAAGGCAAAAGCAGCCGCAGCAGCGAAAGCAAAATCGGCAGCTGGCGTAAAAGCAGGAGCAGAAGAGCCTGTTGAAGAGAAAGAACCGTCTCCAAACCAGCCTTACTTAGATAAATATGTAAAAGCGATTACAGACAACCTTGGTGATGATATTTTGGAAGAGTTCTATATTAACCCTCTTTCAAAAGATGTCCCAACGCTTGTCGCGAAGAAAGAATCATATTATCGCCTGGCTGAATTCCTGAAGTACAACGAACTATTAGGCTTCGATTACCTATCAGAGCTTCACGGCACGGATTTCCAGACACATATGGAAGTGTATGTTCACTTGTACTCATATAGAAACAGGCAGTCCGTGGCGTTAAAGGTCAAGCTCGACCGCGATCAGCCTGTTACTCAGTCCGTCCAGCCACTATGGGCAGGAGCTGATTGGCCAGAGTGTGAAACGTATGACTTGCTTGGCATCAAATTCGAAGGCCATCCAAACCTCCATCGCATCATGCTTGGTGAAGACTGGGTCGGCCACCCGTTAAGAAAAGACTATGAACCGTATGATGTGGAGGTGTAGCCCGTGATACGCACAGAAGAAATGCTCTTGAACGTGGGCCCGCAGCACCCTAGTACACACGGTGTATTCCGCCTCGTTCTGAAAATTGATGGTGAAATTATCGTTGAAGCAAAGCCGGTGATCGGTTATTTGCACCGCGGGACTGAAAAGCTTGCTGAAGATCTGCAATATACACAGATTATTCCATATACTGACCGGATGGACTACGTATCGGCGATGACGAATAACTATGTAATCGTCCATGCAGTCGAAACGATGATGGGCTTACAGGTTCCTGAACGCGCCGAGTATCTAAGGATTTTGGCGATGGAATTGAACAGGGTTGCCAGCCACTTGCTGTGGTGGGGGACATTCATCCTCGACTTCGGTGCGACAAGCCCATTGCTGTACGCATTCCGTGACCGCGAGATGATCCTGAACCTGCTGAATGAACTGTCTGGTGCTCGTCTGACTTTCAACTACATGCGTGTAGGCGGCGTAAAGTGGGATGCTCCGGAGGCTGGATTGAAAAGGTGGCAGAGTTTGTCCCTTACCTGAGAGGCCAGCTGAAAGGCTACCACCAATTAGTATCAGGAAACGAAATCTTCCTTAACCGTACAAAGAACATTGGTACGTATACAAAGGAAGACGCAATCAATTACTCATTGAGCGGCCCGAACCTGCGCTCTACAGGCGTGAAATGGGATTTGCGCAAAGATGAGCCATATTCAATTTATGACCGCTTTGACTTCGACATTGTCACTCGCGAAGAAGGAGATGTGCTTGCCCGTTACTATGTAAGGATGGGTGAAATTGAAGAATCTCTAAAAATCATTGAACAGGCTGTGCAGCAATTCCCGAAAGACGGGGAAATCATAGCCAAGGTTCCAAAAATCATCAAGGCTCCAAAAGGGGAAGCATTTGTCCGGATCGAAGGCTCCCGAGGTGAGATCGGATGCTACATATCCAGCGATGGAAAAAAAGAGCCGTACCGTCTCAAGTTCAGAAGACCGAGCTTCTACAATCTGCAAATCCTTCCTAAACTGCTCGAAGGTGAAAGCATCTCAAATCTGATTGCAATTTTAGGAGCGGTTGATATCGTTCTTGGGGAGGTAGACGGATAATGGTTCAGGATCTACTCGAATCAAGCGCAGGCCTCATGAATTTCAGTATTTTCTTCGTCCTGGCTGTCGTCCTGCTGTTCGTAATCCTTGGATTTGTAACAATGGCGATTCTGGCAGAGAGGAAAGTGCTTGGTTTTATGCAGGGCCGTTATGGTCCATCCCATGTCGGCGGTAAATGGGGACTCTTGCAATCCGTAGCCGACGTCGTAAAGCTTCTTGTAAAAGAAGACTTAATTCCGAAGGCAGCTGATAAGCCGCTGTTCATTATCGCACCAGTCATCGCGTTCGCGCCGTCCTTCATGGTAATGGCGACAATTCCTTTGACTGACAAACTGCAATTTGCTGACTTGAATGTCGGATTTCTTTATTACATCGCCATTTCAGGGCTGACGATCGTCGGCATGCTGATGGCAGGCTGGGCATCCAACAACAAGTACTCATTGCTTGGCGGCATGCGTGCCGCTGCACAGATGATTTCCTATGAAATCCCGCTTGTCATGAGTGTTATTGGAATCGTCCTGTTGACAGGCAGTCTCAATCTTAATGAGATTGTTGCAGCACAAGGTGATAATGGCTGGTTCATCTTATGGCAGCCAATCGCGTTCATCGTGTTCTTCATCGCTGCTACTGCCGAATTGAACAGGGTTCCATTCGACCTTGCTGAAGCGGAAAACGAGCTTGTTGCCGGTTTCCACACAGAGTACTCTGGCTTCCGCTGGGCGATGTTCATGCTTGCTGAATATGTGTATATGTTCGCAATGTCTGCGTTGATCACTGTATTATTCCTTGGAGGCTGGCTGCCGCTGCCGTTCCTCGGTTCATTCCAGGAGCTGTTTGGTTCGCGCTCAAGTTCAGCTTAGTGGTCTACATCCTCATCTGGTTCCGTGCTACGTTCCCGCGTATCCGCGCTGACCAATTGATGGAGTTCGCATGGAAAGTGCTTCTGCCGGTAGCGCTGGCAAACATCTTCCTAACTGCTTTGATTAAAGAATTTTTTCTAAAATAGGAACGGAAGCAGCATTGCTTCCTGCATTAAAGGGGTGAATTACGTGCTAGGATGGACTAAAGGATTAGCTTATACCCTTAAACAATTGACTCGCGAAAAGCTGACTTACGATTATCCAAACGAACCGATTCCGCTTCCTGACAGATTCCGCGGGATCCAGAAGTTTTATCCTGAAAAATGCATCGTCTGCAACCAGTGTGCCAATATTTGCCCGACAGATTGCATTAACTTGACTGGTAAAAAGCATCCTGATCCAACAAAAAAAGGCAAAATCATCGATACGTATGATATCAATTTCGAACTATGCATCCTCTGTGACCTGTGCACAGAAGTTTGCCCGACTGAAGCGATCATCATGACGAACAACTTTGAGCTTGCTGAATACAGCCGGGATGATTTATTCAAGAACCTGGAATGGCTTGACGAAAATGATGAGAATATACGGAAGGTGAATAAAGCATGACGTTAACAGGCGAATTCTTTGCGTTTATGTCACTTGCTTTAGTGGCGGTAATCGGCGGCGTGCTTTTATTGAACCTAACGAAGGTCATCCACATGGTCGTAGCGCTCGTCTTTACTTTCGTCAGTATTGCAGGTATTTATGTGCTCTTGTCCGCTGAATTCCTGGCGATCATCCAAGTAATGATCTATTCCGGCGCCATCACGATCATGATGCTGTTTGGAATCATGCTTACCCGCCACCATGGTGAGGATGCTGAACCAAAAGGCGGTATGCTGCGCAAGCTTGCGTTGCTGCTCGGCGTAATCGGCTTTGGCGCAGCTGTATATTTCGGAATTTACGATTTGAATTTCGAAGCAGTACCAAATACACTGCATGAAAACAATACAGAACAAATCGGGGTATCGCTGTTCTCGCATTACATTATCCCGTTTGAACTGACATCCGTGATCCTGCTGGCTGCGCTCGTCGGCGCAATCGTACTGGCGCGCAAGGATGACGAAAAGGAGGGTGATCAGGAATGAGTTCTGTTCCGGTTTCAGCCTATCTAGCTCTTGCACTTATTCTTTTTTGCATCGGCCTTTATGGTGCCCTGACAAAAAAGAACACAGTTATTGTATTGATTTCCATTGAATTGATGCTAAATGCGGTCAATATCAATCTGGTAACCTTCAGTAAATACGGAGTGAATCCTTCGATCACTGGCCAGGTTTTCGCGCTGTTCTCCATCGCGGTAGCAGCAGCTGAAGTAGCGGTAGGACTTGCGATTCTGATTTCGCTTTACCGCAACCGCAGAACGGTCAATATTGATGAAATGAATCAGTTGAAAAATTAGGATTGATGGATTTTTCATAGGCGGCATTTGCCGCTGAAATCAGAAGATTTCTTGTAGCTGGACTGCCCCGTGAAAGACGGGCCTCAATCTGACGGGCGTATATATGATAGATAGCGCACGTTCAAAAAAGGGGATTGTGATATTAATGGAGAATGCTTGGCTCATTCCGCTGTTCCCGCTTGTATCCTTTCTATTCCTGCTGCTGTTCGGTAAAAAGCTGAAAGAAGCGAGCGCATTCGTTGGGATCCTTGCGACGCTTGCCTCTCTTGTATACTCCATCCTTGTGCTGATCGAGCGCTTTTCGGAGTCTACATTCAAAGCTGAAGCCGTATGGCTGACAATAGGGAATCTGGAACTAACTGCGGGCTTTGAAGTAAATCAATTAAACGCATTGATGCTGGTGATCGTGTCTCTTGTCAGCTTCCTTGTGCATACCTATTCAAAAGGGTATATGCATGGTGATGAGCGCTTCCCGGTTTTCTATGCTTATCTAGGACTATTTACTTTTGCAATGCTTGGTCTTGTAATCTCGCCGAATCTTTTGCAGACATATATTTTCTGGGAATTGGTCGGTGTAGGTTCATTCCTGTTGATTGGATTCTATTTTTACAAAGAAAGCGCCAAAGCGGCTGCAAAGAAAGCCTTCATCATGACCCGTATCGGGGATGTCGGGCTGCTGATCGGATGATTCTTTTATTCTGGCAAACTGGCAGCTTCGAGTATGATGAAATTTTCGCGGCGGTAGAAGAAGGCGCAGTTTCCGGAACGATGATTACCCTGACTGCAATTTTGATTTTCATCGGTGCAGTTGGTAAATCAGGTCAGTTCCCGCTTCATACATGCTTCCAGACGCGATGGAAGGTCCGACGCCAGTTTCTGCGTTAATCCACGCAGCGACGATGGTTGCGGCAGGTGTTTACTTGGTCGCATCGTTGTTCCCGCTATTCAATGCGAGTGAGACAGCTATGATGACTGTAGCGATCATCGGTGCCTTCACAGCGATTTTTGCGGCAACGATCGGCCTTGTCCAGACTGACATCAAGCGTGTTCTTGCATTCTCGACTGTCAGCCAGCTAGGCTACATGATGCTTGCATTAGGATCTGCCGGCTATGTTGCCGGAGTATTCCACTTGATGACTCACGCGTTCTTTAAGGCGTTGTTATTCCTTGCAGCAGGTAGCGTCATCCATGCTGTACATACTCAGGATATTGAAAAAATGGGCGGGCTTTGGAAGAGGCTTTCGTTCACTGGACCTTTGTTCCTGATCGGAACACTGGCTATCAGTGGTGTCCCATTGTTCTCAGGCTTTTTCAGTAAAGATGAAATTTTGATTGCTGCATGGGCAGATGGCAATTACCCTTTGTTCTGGCTTGCAGTGATTGCGGCGTTCTTCACAGCATTCTACATGTTCCGCCTGTTCTTCATGGTATTCACTGGTGAAGCACGGAGCGAAATGAAGAATGTCCATGAATCGCCATCTGTCATGACTATGCCTATGGTCGTTTTGGCTGTACTGGCTGTTGTAGCTGGTTATGTGAACACACCTTGGTTCGGCACATTCCTAGGCGACTGGCTCGTTGAAGGAAACGAAGCGCTTGGCCATGGGCATATCGAAGGTCCTGGCTGGATCATGATTGTCGCTACAGTTGTTTCCTTGCTCGGCATCCTGCTTGCATGGATGATGTACAGCAAGAAGTCGATTTCTCGCGATTGGCTATCTAGCAGAGCGCCACTTGCTTATGGCATTGTGAAAAATAAGTACTATATCGATGAAATTTACAATCAGAGCATCGTGTTTGGAGCGAAAGCGATCAGCTTGTTCCTGCGATTCATCGAGGTCTTCCTTGTTGAGGGACTCGTCAAGCTGACAACAGCAGCAGTCCAGGGACTTGGTAAAACAGGTGCGAAAATCCAGAACGGCCAGGTACAGACTTACGGCACAATCGCCTTTGTCGGCCTTGCAGTCCTGATCGTCATCTATGCGTTGACAGGGGGGTATTTATAATGGATTTCAACTATTTTCTTACCTTGCTGGTATTCTCCCCTTTACTAGGAATCCTGCTCTTGGCATTCATGCCAAAGGCGAATGAATCAGGCATCAAAATGCTTGGCGTACTGGCAACACTGCCGTCATTGATCCTTGCGCTGATCGCATACTTTTCGTATCGCGGCGGCAATGACCTTGCTAATTTTTCGGAAAAATTACGCTGGATCCAATTTGGCGGACAGGGTGCCGAGCAATCCGGCATGTTCTCAGTGAACTATGAACTTGGCATCGATGGATTCGGTTTGATCATGGTGGTTCTCACAGCAGTGATCGCAACGCTTGCGGCAATCGCGTCTTTCCATATCAAAAGGGAATGGAAAGGCTACTACATGCTGTTCTTGCTTCTCGAAATTGGGATGCTGGGAGTATTCACATCAGAAAACTTGATCCTGTTCTTCCTTTTCTTCGAAATTACCTTGATCCCAATGTTCTTCCTGATTGGAAAATGGGGCTATTATGAAAAAGAAAAGGCTGCTTACAGCTTCTTGATTTATAACGGACTTGGATCGGCAATCTTGCTGATTGTCATTATGGTTTTATTTGCAAGAACAGGCACATCTAATATTGAAATGCTGTCAGTCATGATGAACACAGAAAACGCGCCATTGTTCGCGCCGGTTTCTGAGTCATTGAAGATGGGATTATTGATCGCATTGCTTGTCGCATTCGGTGTCAAGCTGCCAATCTTCCCTCTGCACAGCTGGATGCTGCGCGTCCACGTTGAAGCACCGCCATCAATCGTCATGATCCACTCAGGAATCCTGCTGAAGATCGGTGCATTCGGTTTGATCCGCTTCGGGATGGGGATTTTCCCTGAACAATTCGCGGAACTGGCAGTGCTGCTTGCGGTATTGGGTGTCATTAACTTGCTTTACGGAGCATTCCTTGCTTTCATCCAGACAGATTTCAAGATGGTCCTTGCTTACTCTTCTATTTCCCATATGGGGATCGTTTTAATCGGACTTGGAGCATTAAATGAAGCAGGAATTCAGGGTGCTATCTTCCAGGTCGTATCACACGGCTTGATTTCAGCATTACTGTTCTTCCTTGTTGGAGTGCTATATGAACGCACGCACACGACAACGCTTGCCAACCTTGGAGGCATGGCAAAAGGAATGCCGCTTGCATCAGGCTTCCTGCTGTCAGGCGCAATGGCATCGCTTGGATTGCCTGGCATGTCAGGATTCGTAAGTGAATTCATGCATTCCTTGGACTATTCGAAGAAATGCCAGTCCTTGCGGCGGTTGGTACAATCGGCATCATTATGACAGCCGTTTACCTGCTGCGTGCAGTGCTTGCTATCACATATGGCAATGCAGAACGTGAATTTGTCGGAGTAACAGACATCCGCTCATTTGAATGGGCACCAGTGTTAGTGCTTATCGGCTTGATCGTTCTGATCGGTGTATATCCAGCTGTTCTAAGTGAACCGCTTCAGGCAACATTAGAGACTATCATGATGGGAATAGGGGGGTGATGAAGGATGGATCTAGATACACTTCTATCATTTGATTGGGGGACGATGACTCCGGAATTCATCATCTTGGTATGATTGCAATTTTATCGGTCGCTGATTTATTCATGCCTAAGAAAGTCGACCGGAAAATCCTTGGCTGGGCAGGTTTTGCAGGTGTGGTACTGGCACTGATTTCACTTGTTTCACTGATTGGCACCGATACTACATCAATTTTATACGATACATTCAGATTGGATTCGTTCGCAATCGCCTTCAAGCTGATCCTCCTTCTTGGAGCGGCACTTGTCATGCTATTGGCGATCGACTACAGGACGAATGATGGACTTGAGGAATATAAGGGAGAATTCTACTACCTGTTCCTCACTGCCTTGCTTGGTACGATGTTCATGGCATCAAGCGGCGACTTGATCACTTTATTCGTCGGACTTGAATTGCTGTCCATACCGTCTTACGTCCTTGCAGGTATGCGAAAGCGCAACCTGAAATCGAATGAATCGGCAATGAAATACGTCATAAACGGCGGAATTTCCTCCGCGATCACACTGTTCGGTATGAGCTATGTATACGGAATCGCCGGTACAACAAACTTAAGAGAAATCGCCCAAGTCTTTGGAGGCTGAGTGACCCTCAGCACATTTACATTCTTGGACTGGCATTCTTCATGATTTTTGTCGGCCTGTCATTCAAGCTGGCATCCGCTCCATTCCATATGTGGGCGCCTGATGTATATGAAGGAGCACCAACTCCAGTGACCGCGTTCTTGAGCGTCATCTCGAAAACAGCTGGATTTGTGATTATCCTTCGCATTCTGTTATCCATTTTCGGATACATTCCTGTCGCTCAGGAAGATGCGCAACCAATTCCGCTGCTGTTCGCGGTTCAGGATTACATCGCATTCCTGGCGGGAGCAACAATGATCATTGGTAACGTCATCGCCTTAAGACAGCGCAACATCAAGCGCATGTTTGCCTACTCAAGTATTGCACATGCCGGTTACATCCTTGTCGCTCTGACTGCCATGTCATTCGTTACATTCGATGCGATCTGGTTCTACATGCTGGCTTACCTACTAATGAATCTGGGTGCATTCGCCGTGATTCAGGTAATCACAATGAAAACTGGCTCAGAAGATATCAGCACTTTGCCGGTCTTTACCGCCGCTCGCCTTTATTGGCTGTCGGAATGGGAATCATCATCCTGTCACTCGCAGGAATCCCGGGTACAGCAGGCTTCATCGCTAAGCTGAACATCTTCATGGGCGCATTGATGGTCGACCAGGCACACTACGTCCTTGTATCGATCATGATCGCGACAACAGTCGTATCCTATTTCTACTACTTCGGAATCATGACGCAAATGTTCTTCCGCCCGGCAGCAAGCGACGAAAAAATCCAGCTGCCAGCAGGAACAACAGCCGTCATCCTGATCACAGTAATCGGAACGATCCTGTTCGGAGTCATGCCAAACCTGGCAATCGACTTCATGCATAGTAACTTCAACCAGTTCATTGATTTTATGAGATAAGCTTGTTACTTCGCTAATTAGCAAGCAACAACTTCGCTCAGGAAAACACGAAATATGTATGGATTTTGGGGCATGGAAACAAAGGGGTAAATTCAGCTGGCCTGCAGATTGCAGGCCAGTTTTTTACTTAATAGGAAATTATAAAATATTTTCAATGTGTATAACTATCCAGGTTTTCTTAATCCAGCTCCAGCGCCTAGCCCCTCGAGTCGCTTCGGTCCGACCAATGAAGTCAAAGAACGACTTCACTGGTCGGCCCTCCAGCGCTGGTCGGGGCTGAACGAGGCGCTTGCGCTTTTCTTAGTTAATAGGAAATTATCA
>NZ_BAUW01000052.1 GCF_000517385.1 Mesobacillus boroniphilus JCM 21738
GTCGGGTCTGACCAAGCGCTTGCGCTTTTCTATGTTACATTCTTCTAACAAATTGATGTTGCCTGTCACGCTTGAAGCCGTCGCTTTTACCCTTGTGATATAATACGGTTGAAAATGATAATTGGAAGGAGCTGGACGATGAAGCCCGTTGCAGATTCTAAGGAACTGATGAAGGGAGCCATGATCCTGACTCTGGCAGCCCTTGTTACAAAAATTTTGAGTGCAGTTTACCGTGTCCCGTTTCAAAATATCGTCGGGGACATTGGTTTTTATATTTATCAGCAGATTTATCCCTTTTTTGGGATTGTCATGGTTTTATCTACATATGGATTTCCAGTTGTAATATCAAAGCTTTATACGGAGCAGCAGGCTGCAGGGAATACTGGCAGGGCGGAAAGGCTTCTGGCCATTTCATTTGTATTCCTCGGCATGGTTGGAGTACTGCTCTTTTTGTTTTTCTACTTTGGCTCTGGATGGATTGCCGAAAAAATCGGTGACCCAGAACTAAAGCCTTTATTCAAGGTCGTCTCCGTGCCATTCCTGATCTTCCCGTTCACCTCTGTGTTCAGGGGATACTTCCAGGGAAAGGGAAACATGGTTCCGACTGCGATTTCCCAGGTTTCTGAACAATTCATCCGTGTTGCGACCATTCTGATCCTGTCAGCGCTCCTGGTAGAGCAAGGCTTCTCTCTTTATATCACTGGTGCCGGTGCTGTGTTCGGGTCAATAACCGGCGGAGTCATTTCCGTTTCGATTCTCGTTTTTTTATATCTGAAAAATGAAGGTGGCAATCCCTTTACGCGTTTTCATATTAGGGATCTATTCCAGGAAGCAGCATGGGTCGTAAAAGCACTGATCATTCAGGGATTTGCGATAAGCATTAGTGGGATGCTGTTAATATTGCTTCAGCTAGCAGATTCCTTGAATATGTACTCCTCATTGCTGGCAACGGGACTGACTGCGGAGGAAGCAAAATCGGCAAAAGGCATTTTTGACCGAGGGCAGCCGCTGATCCAGCTTGGGACAGTTGTCGCCACTTCGATGTCATTAAGCCTCGTACCGGCGATATCTGGTGAAAAATCAAGTAACCGCCGGGAAAAAGTCCTTCCCAGAGTCAGGCTTGCGCTTCAGACAAGCCTGATATTTGGCGCTGCGGCGGCGGTTGGCTTATACAGCATTATCGTTCCAGTAAATATCATGCTGTTTCAGAATGCGGATGGGTCCAATGTTCTCGGAGTGCTCAGTTTGATGATTTTATTTGGCTCTGTCATCCTGACGATTATGAGCATTTTACAGGGGCTTGATAAGTCCATTTTTCCGGCTGGAGTCATTCTTGCCGGATTTGGTTTGAAATATATATTAAATCTGATGCTCATTCCCACTGCCGGAACAATGGGTGCAGCTATTGCCACATTGGCCGCAATGGTGGCTGTAATGTTTATCCTGATAAATAAACTAAGACGTGAGCTGGGGCAGCCTTTTCTATCGCTTGTTTTTATAGCGAAAGTATTGTCTTCCTCGGCAGTGATGGCTGTCGTTTTGCGCTTATTTTTACTTATAACGGATTTCGGATATGGATATATTGAACCAGACAGGCTCGGAGCTGTATTTCAGGCGTTAAGCTCAATAGCTGTGGGAGCACTTGTTTACTTTTTTATTTTGATCAAAACCAGGGCTTTGACTGAAGATGAACTAGTGACTTTGCCATTTGGCAGCAGAATTGTCCAGTTTTTCTCTAAATAGAGCCTTTGTAGGAGGAAGTATGGATATGACAAACAAGATATTGATCATCGGACTGGGCGCGGGTGACCTTGACCAGCTGCCGCTTGGTGTATATAAAAAATTGAAGCAGGAGAAAAACCTGTTTTTGCGGACAAAAGAGCATCCGGTCGTTGCGGAGCTGGAGAGGGAAGGATTGCAGTTTCAATCGTTCGATGATGTATATGAAAAACATGACCAGTTTTCGGATGTATATGAAGAGATAACAGAGACTTTGCTTGCAGAAGCAGAAAAAGCGCCTGTAACCTATGCTGTTCCTGGACATCCTTTGATTGCAGAGCGCACCGTACAGCTCCTGCTCGAACGAGGACCAAAGCGTGATGCGGAAATTGAAATTGGCGGAGGCCAGAGCTTCCTTGACGCCATGTTCCAGTCTTTGGCGATCGATCCGATTGAGGCTTCCAGCTTCTTGACGGCACCGCACTGTCAAAAGAAGATTTACTGCTAAAGAGCCACACAATTATCGGACAGGTGTATGACGCGTTCGTTGCGTCTGACGTCAAGCTGACGCTTATGGAAAAATTGCCTGATGATTATGAGGTATACATCGTGACTGCTGCCGGAAGCAGTGAGGAAGTCATCAAAAAAGTTCCATTATATGAACTCGACAGGGAGATGGAGCTAAGTAATTTGACATCTGTTTATGTTCCTCCTGTTGTAAATGAGCAAATTTTATACAAGGATTTTCTGAAGCTGCGTGGAATTATATCAGAACTGCGCGGTCCGAATGGCTGTCCTTGGGATAAGAAGCAGACTCATCAAACATTAAAGAAGTATTTAATTGAAGAATCGTATGAATTACTAGAGGCGATTGATAATGATGATATCGATCATATGATTGAAGAGTTGGGAGATGTGCTGCTTCAAGTCATGCTGCATGCACAGATTGGTGAGGATGAAGGCTATTTTACCATCGATGATGTCATTGAAGGCCTGTCTGCAAAAATGGTTCGCAGGCATCCTCATGTGTTCGGGGATAAAACAGCTGAAAATGAAGCTGAGGTCTTGAAAAACTGGCAGGAGATCAAGGAGCAGGAAAAAGGCGGTGCCGTAAATTCCATGCTGGAGGGAGCCGGCAAAGGGCTTCCGAATCTTCTTAAGGCATATGAGTTGCAAAAGGAAGCTGCAAAAGTTGGGTTCGACTGGAAGACTGTGGCCCCGATCCTGGACAAGGTAAAGGAAGAAATCGACGAGCTTTCCGAAGAAATCACTGGAAAGGGCATTCATGAAGATATCCAGTTGGAGTACGGGGATTTATTGTTCGCGCTCGTCAACTTCGCAAGGCATTATGACATCAATCCTGAAGAGGCACTGAACAAAGCCAACCGGAAGTTTATGCGCCGCTTTGCTTTTATCGAACAAAAAGCAGCAGAGAATGGGCGAAGTGTCGATGATTACACATTGGATGAATTGGATGCTTTCTGGGAAGAAGCGAAAACAGGAGGTTTATAAGGTAAATCAAACCAATAATGATAAAGGGGTTTAATTACGATGAGGCTGGATAAATTTTTAAAGGTATCAAGATTGATCAAAAGAAGAACATTGGCGAAGGAAGTATCAGACCAGGGGAGGATTTCAGTCAATGGTGTGCCCGCGAAAGCGAGTACAAATGTAAAAGTGGGCGATGAATTGGCGATTCGCTTTGGACAAAAAGTCGTCTCAGCAAGAATCGAGCGGATCCAGGAAACTTCCCGTAAGGATGAAGCGACCGGAATGTATACCCTTCTGGGGGAAGAACGTATCCCGGGGGACGATGAAGAGTAAGCCAAGCTTCCTGTGAAGGCTTGTTCTATTCTCCCTAATCCAATCATAAACATGTACAAAAGTGCATTATGATTGTGAGGGGTAATGATGAGCCAATACTATGAAACGAACCAGACAAAAAGTAATTTGCCAGACCATGATTTAGTGATGAGAGGCAGACGGACACTTGATATTACGGGAGTAAAGCAGGTTGAAAGCTTCGACAATGAAGAGTTTTTACTAGAGACTGTCATGGGATTCCTTGCGATCAAGGGTCAAAATCTCCAAATGAAGAATCTGGACGTCGACAAAGGAATTGTGTCGATCAAAGGGAAAATCTTTGACCTGGTCTATCTTGATGACCAGCATGGGGAGAAGGCTAAAGGCTTCTTTAGCAAGTTATTCCGATGACGCTTTCGACTCAATTTTTGACCATGCTCGCCATGATCTGGATGGGCACTCTATTCGGAGCTTCACTAGATACACATAATCGTTTTCTGAAAAGGTCGAAACGAAAGTCGTGGATTGTCTTTATCAATGACATCTTGTTTTGGGTGTTCCAGGGTCTGTCGATATTTTATGTCTTATTTTCAGTGAATATGGGAGAATTGCGGTTTTATATCTTCCTGGCATTGTTATGCGGCTTTGCAGCGTACCAGAGTCTTTTCAAAAATATGTATCTTAAGTTGCTTGAGAGGGCCATTGCCATCACGATCAACGTTTATGTGTTTATTGTGAAGGCAATCAGGATGCTTGTGATAAGGCCGCTCCAGCTTCTGGCTGCCACCGCCTTATCACTGTTGCTTTTGACGGGAAGGGGGCTTTACGCTCTAGGAAAATGGCTTCTTGCGTTTTACTATGGCTGTTGAACAATTTGATTTGGAAACCAGCTAGTATGATATTCTTGCCTTTTTGGAAACTTTTGCCGAAAAGAGTTAAAAAAAGCGTCGAGAAGTTTTATAATAAATTGGCAGGATTTCTAATTATAGTAAAGAATTATTCTAGTAAGCCGATAAAATGGATAAAGAACTTTAAAAAATAAATTATAAGGAGGACTGCGGGGAATGGGTGTCATCAGGAAAAAGAACATAGCCAGGATAGAAAATCAATATGTACAGCAGCGTGAAAAAGCAGGCATTGCAGAATCCAGAAAGCGAAAACTGCTTTTCAGGCGCCTCGCAGTCTTTGCTCTCTTCGCTTCGGTCATCTCTTATTTGATGATCTCAACGTACATTTCCCAGTCAGCAGCGCTCGAAAAGAAGCAGACGGAGAAGGATCAGCTTGAACAAAAGATAGCAAGCCTTCAAAAAAAGCAGGAGATTCTGGATGAGGAAATCGTCAAATTGAACGATGATGAATACATAGCAAAGCTTGCCCGCAAAGAATATTTCCTGTCCGAAAAGAACGAAATCATCTTCAACCTTCCCAAAGAGAAAGAGGACTCCCAAGATTCGCCTTATTGACACTCTTTTTTGATATTCTGTATAATATAATGTAAGTTGATTTTTATATCTTTAAGGAGGCAAAACTTTTTTATGTCAATCGAAGTAGGCAGCAAGCTACAGGGAAAGGTAACAGGTATTACAAATTTCGGGGCGTTTGTGGAATTGCCGGGAGGCTCAACTGGACTGGTCCATATCAGTGAGGTTGCAGACAACTATGTAAAAGACATTAATGACCACCTCAAAGTGGGCGACCAGGTTGAAGTGAAGGTTATCAATGTTGAAAAAGACGGTAAAATCGGTTTATCTATCAAGAAGGCTGTTGATAGACCAGAACGACCTGCAAGACCAGAAAGATCTGAATCAAGACCTTACTCTCAACGTCCACCACGCGGCGGCGGAAGAGGGCACGACAACCGCAATGCCCGTCCGGAAAATTTCGAATCAAAAATGGCGAAATTCTTGAAGGACAGTGAAGACCGCCTGTCTTCTCTAAAACGTGCTACTGAATCTAAGCGCGGTGGAAGAGGAGCTAGAAGAGGGTAACTTGCTGCTAAGTGAATATATATAATAGCAGGAATCATGCTATACCAAGACAAGTCTTTTAAAGGGCTTGTCTTTTTGTTTTGTTTTGTTTAGGGGATGCATTGCCCGGAAAATGGAGCAGAAGTGAATTTTGGTAAAAGGAAAGTCGCTGCATTACCCGAAAACAGCGCGAGAGTAAATTTGGGTAAAAGCAGAGTGTCTGCATTGCCCGAAAATGCACAAGAAAGAGAAAAGGGGTAAAAGCAGAGTGTCTGCATTGCCCGAAAATGAACAAGAAAGTGAAAAAGAGTAAAAGCAATGTCCTTGCAATGCTTGGAAATACATAAAAAAACCTCGCTCCTGGAAAAGGAACGAGGTTTTTAGTGTGATGACCCTACGGGATTCGAACCCGTGTTACCGCCGTGAAAGGGCGGTGTCTTAACCGCTTGACCAAGGGGCCGTTATAATAATCAAACTTCGGAGACTAGCCCGTCAAAATCTTGTCGGAGTTAAGAAATCGCCTACGCTTTTCTTAGTAGCGGCGGAGGGGATCGAACCCCCGACCTTACGGGTATGAACCGTACGCTCTAGCCAGCTGAGCTACACCGCCATATTGATAATGTATTTTGAGGCACAAGGAATATAATACATAGATATTAAAATAGTGTCAATGGATTTTTGAAAGAAAAGAAGGAAATATTAATAGGTAAATATTAGCGGAGTTTGAAGTGATGGGTAAAACATTCCGTGGTATTTCGAGTAATTGCTTTATTTTCGGGGAAATGCGTCGAACGAAACTTTAATGCTTGTCCTTATTTTTGACAAACTTCTGGATTGCTCCCTTTTATAATAGTCACCAACGATAAAAAAACGGGGAGTGTATTAAATGCAAAAGGTAGAAAGGAACTTGATGGAACCAATCGGTGAAGTTCATCTCGAGGAATCACGATTCAGGCTTACGAAAGGCATGTCGAAGCTGCAATCCAAAATTGAGAACCTTTTCTTGAAAAAAGGCTATATCTTTCTGATCATTGGATTCTTGCTTGGCCGTGCCTTGATACTGGCTCAGTTGACCCCTTTTGGCCTGCCATTTTTTGCGGCTGTGTATCTTATCCGAAAAGACCGTGCGCCTATTGCACTGTTTGGGTTGGTTGCTGGAGCTGCAACATTGTCATTTACTGACGCCTTCTTCACCTTTGGTTCTGTATTCTTATTTTTACTGTTATACAAATTGACGAAAAAATGGATCCAGAACTCTTTGAAAGTCCTGCCGTTTTATATATTTTTTACTATTTTAATAGGCAAAATGTTGAAAGTTCTGATTTTGTCAGGAAATATCACTTTGTATGAAGGAATGATGACTGGAGTCGAAGCTGGTCTTGGACTTGTGTTGACATTCATCTTCATGCAAAGCATTCCATTGATGACAGCCAGCAAGCGCAAGCAATTATTGAAAACGGAGGAAATAGTCTGTTTGATCATAATGCTTGCTTCAGTTATGACAGGAACAATTGGATGGACAATCTATGATTTGTCGGTAGAGCACGTAATGTCCCGGTATCTGGTCCTCATATTTTCATTTGTCGCCGGTGCCACAGTGGGTTCCACAGTCGGAGTCGTAACAGGGTTGATTTTCAGCCTCGCGAACGTGTCGAGTTTTTACCATATGAGCCTGCTGGCCTTCGCTGGTTTGCTTGGCGGCTTGCTAAAAGAGGGGAGGAAAACAGGGGTAGCACTTGGATTGTTTATCGCCACACTGCTAATTGGCATGTATGGCGAGGGCGGAGGTGCGCTTGGCCGGACGCTGACCGAATCAGCGGCGGCAGTCTTGCTGTTCTTCCTTACTCCTCAATCACTTACGTCAAAAATCGCCAAACATATTCCAGGTACTCCGGAGCATTCAGCTGAGCAGCAGCAATATATGAGAAAAATGAGAGATGTGACAGCACAGCGTGTCGTCCAGTTCTCAAATGTTTTGAAGCGCTGTCAAAAAGCTTTTCTACACTTCAGGTGCAGGATGAAACGATTGAAACTGACCGCGATATGGATTATTTCTTGAGCAATGTCACAGAGAAAACGTGCCAGACATGCTTTAAGAAAGACCATTGCTGGACAAGGAACTTTAATACAACCTATGACTATATGAGTGAGATTATGCAAGAGATGGATCAAAATTCCGGTGCAGTGCCGCAAAAACTATCCCGCGAATGGGATAAGCATTGTACTAGGTCGAAAAAGGTAATGGAAATCATGCAGCAGCAGCTGACCCATTATCAGGCAAACAAGAAACTCAAGAAACAGGTCCAGGAAAGCAGGCGGCTTGTGGCTGACCAATTGCTTGGTGTTTCAGAGGTAATGGGAGATTTCGCTAAAGAAATCCAGCGTGAACGCGAAAACCACTCGAAACAAGAAGAACAAATACTCGAGGCCCTCCAGGAGTTCGGCATCCATATCGAGCATGTTGAGATCTACAGTCTCGAACAAGGGAATGTGGATATTGACATGACAATTCCATATTGCCAGGGACATGGCGAGTGTGAAAAGTTAATCGCACCGATGCTTTCCGATATCCTGAAAGAAAACATCGTTGTCAATTCAGAAGAATGTTCGACATTCCCGAATGGTTTTTGCCATGTGACATTCCGATCTGCCAAAGCTTATGCTGTGTCCACTGGAGTGGCACATGCGGCCAAGGATGGGGATCTTATATCAGGTGACAGTTATTCCACGATTGAGTTGAGCGGCGGGAAATTTGCGATTGCCATCAGTGATGGAATGGGTAATGGGGAGAGGGCTCATTCCGAAAGCAGGGATACTTTATTGCTGCTGCAGCAAATCCTGCAATCCGGTATTGAAGAAAAAGTAGCAATCAAGTCAGTGAATTCGATTTTATCGTTAAGGACAACCGATGAAATTTTCTCTACCCTCGATTTGGTCATGATCGACCTGCAAAATGCGTCTGCCAGATTCTTGAAAATCGGTTCGACGCCAAGCTTCATCAAACGTGGGGGAAAGGTAATGAAAGTGCAGGCCAGCAATTTGCCGATGGGAATATTGCAGGAATTCGATGTAGATGTTGTTGGCGAACAGCTGAAGGCAGGCGACCTGCTGGTCATGATGAGCGATGGGGTATTCGAAGGGCCTAAGCATGTCGAAAACTATGATTTATGGATGAAACGGAAAATCAATGAGCTTCAGACAGAAGATCCGCAGGCAATCGCAGACTTGATTATGGAGGAAGTCATCCGTTCCCGCGATGGTTTGATTGAGGATGATATGACAGTGGTTGTCGCAAAGATCGATCACAATATCCCAAAATGGGCTTCAATTCCAGTGACCAATTATCGAAAAAGAGCTTAACTGTTTAATTTGAGCAATATACTATTCCTTTATGTATAATTCTCCTCTACTTCGTCGAAAATGGTAACAAATTTATTAAAGGCTTTTTCCTTTTACTAGATTGTGAAAATGTGAAAAAAGCCTGGAAGTGAGGAGATTGCATGAAAACAGGTACAATCAGGCAAATATTACTCATAACAGATGGCTGCTCAAACCAGGGTGAAGATCCAATTGCGATGGCGGCTCTGGCAAAGGAACAAGGAATTAGTATTAACGTAATTGGTGTGATGGAACAGGATGTTATAGATGAACAGGGCATGACAGAGATCGAGGGAATTGCCATGTCAGGCGGCGGAGTCAGCCAGATTGTCTATGCACAGCAGCTTTCCCAGACGGTCCAGATGGTGACTAGGAAAGCAATGACCCAGACTCTTCAGGGAGTAGTGAACAAGGAACTTCAGCAAATCCTTGGCGGCGGCCGAACAGTGGAAGACCTTCCCCCGGATCAGCGAGGCGAGGTTATGGAGGTTGTGGACGAGCTTGGGGAAACAGTCGAGCTCGATGTGTTGATTCTTGTCGATACAAGCGCAAGTATGAAGCATAAGCTTCCAACAGTAAAAGAAGCCTTGCTGGACTTGAGTTTAAGCTTGAATGCAAGGTCAGGGGACAACCGGTTTTCAGTATTTGTATTTCCCGGGAAACGAAATGAAGTCGAAAAATTGCTGAACTGGACACCGAAGCTTGAGTCGCTCACAAGCATTTTCGCCAAGTTGTCTACGGGAGGCATTACGCCAACAGGACCTGCCATTCGCGAAGCACTTTCCCATTTCAATAAAAAAAGATCCCTAAGGAGCCTATTGTCCGGTGATGATGAATCCTTCTTTGAAGAATCTGTGTAAGGTCATTCCTGGTACGATCATCGAAGGGAAATGGCATCACAATCGATATACAATCATTAAAGAGCTTGGTTTTGGAGCGAATGGTATTGTTTATCTGGCTAGGTACAACAACAAACAAGTCGCGTTGAAAATGAGTGACAATGGAATGTCGATCACTTCTGAGGTCAATGTGTTGAAATCTTTTTCCAAGGTCCAGGGATCTGCCCTCGGGCCTTCTTTGCTGGATGTAGATGATTGGGAACGTCCAGGGAAAAAGTCAGCTTTTATGCAATGGAATTCATTAAAGGACCAGATTTCCTCGCTTTCCTGCAGCAAAAAGGGCCGGACTGGACTGGGGTGATGATACTCCAGCTGCTTGCCGATTTGCAGTTGCTCCATGAAAATGGCTGGGTATTTGGAGATTTGAAGCCGGATAATTTGATAGTGACTGGCCCCCCGGCAAGGATTCGTTGCATAGATGTCGGCGGTACAACGATGCAAGGGAGGTCGATTAAAGAATTCACCGAATTCTTCGACCGGGGTTATTGGGGGCTTGGCAGCAGGAAAGCAGAGCCAGGATATGATCTATTCGCTGTTGGTATGATAATGGTGAACACCGCATATCCAAAAAGATTCACAAAAAAGTCCGGCGGAATAAGCGAAATCATGGATAAAGTGAAACATAGTCGGGAATTGATGAATTATGAAAAGGTAATCTATAACGCGCTTACCGGTAACTATCAATCAGCCATGGAGATGAGGTCTGATCTGCTGCAGGTCCATCAGCCAGGTTCAGCAGCGAAGAAAATTGCTGTACAGCAAAAGCAAGCACAACAACATATAAACCCAAGTCCATCAAGGGAAAAACCAAGTTCAGCTGGCCGACAAACAAGGAAGGGAAACAATAAGAAAAAGAAAAAATCCTCGGCCCTTGAAACAGCAACCATCATTCTGATTATCTCTTTATTGTATTTTTTCTATATTTATAGCCAGATTACCTGATTTTTTGAAACTTTTTGCAGCTGTGTCCGTATATAAGGGATACAACTCTGTTTTTTGAAAAAAGAAGGTTAAAAATGTTAAGATGAAAAATAATAAACCTGGTTATTTAGATGATTAATGGTTTGCCGGCATGGGTATAGTCTTAAACCGGCAATGCTAGTAAGGAAGAATAAGATGATTGATAAAAAGGTAAAAGCCTTCCTCGAAAGGCATAGTTTTCAGCTGAATAACATGTCCATTGCAGTTGGGGTTTCTGGAGGTCCGGATTCGCTCGCACTGCTCCACTTTTTATCCGAGCAGCGGGAACGGAATTTCCTGAAGCTTGTGGCTGTCCACGTGGACCATATGTTCCGTGGTTATGAGTCTTATCAGGATGCCCTGTTTGTAAAAGACTTTTGTGAAAAACGGGATATTCCTTTTGAGATGAAAAGAATCGATGTGCCTGCCTATATGCGCGAGACAGGGCTAAGTTCCCAGCAGGCTGCCCGCGCCTGCCGATACAGCTTTTTTGAGCAAGTTATGGAAAAGCATCAGCTTCAGTACCTTGCATTGGGCCATCATGGTGATGACCAGGTAGAAACGGTATTGATGAGGCTAACCAGGGGAAGTTCCGGGAAAGCCAGGGCAGGAATACCTTTTTCGCGGAAATTTGGTCCGTTCACGATTTTCAGGCCATTTTTATGCCTGACAAAAGAAGAATTGGAAGAGTATTGCTCCATGAATCTTTTACAACCAAGAATCGATCCTAGCAATGAAAAGGCATACTATAGCAGGAATCGTTTCAGAAAATTTGTACTCCCTTTTTTAAAAGAAGAGAATGCAGCAGTCCATGAGCACTTCCAGCGATTCAGCGAGGAACTGCAAATGGATGAAGATTATCTTATTGAATTAACAAGCAAAGAATTGAATAAAGTAATGAAGAAAGAGGGCAAAAGGATAAGTGTTTGTATTAGTTCCTTTGAGGAAATGCCAATGCCTTTACAAAGAAGAGGGATTAAACTAATATTAAATTATCTTTACAATGAACGACCTGCTTCTCTTTCCGCTATACATATTGAGAAGATTTTTTCAATAATTCGCAATCCCCATCCATCTGGAACTCTTGATTTTCCCAGCGGTTTAAGAATCATACGATCGTATGGGAAATGCCACTTCGAATTGAATCCGCCAGAAAGGCAAAGCTATCGCTTCGAATTATCCGGGCCAGATCAGCTTAGATTGCCAAATGGCGGGGGCATTGATGCTCAATTGCTCAATGGTGCTCATGACATGGATGTTTCCAATGATTGTTTTATCGTTGACCTGGAGCAAACAGGAACTCCACTGATCATCCGGACAAGGCAAAATGGCGACAGGATATCATTGAAGGGGATGGCGGGTTCAAAAAAGGTAAAGGATATTTTCATCGATATGAAAATTCCATTATCCCAAAGAGATGAATGGCCGATTGTCACAGACAGGGAAGGCGGGATTCTTTGGCTTCCAGGCCTGAAAAAATCAAACCATGAATCAACAAAAGGGAACAGGTTATTACTATTAACCTATATAAAGTACTGATATCTTCCAGGGGGCACAAGGATCATGATGAAAAATGATATTGAAAAAGTATTATTTACAGAAGAGGAAATCCAGGAAAAGACCAGGCAGCTGGCTGCTCAATTAACTGATGAGTACAAGGACCGTTTTCCACTGGCGATTGGTGTTTTAAAAGGTGCAATGCCATTCATGGGCGACCTGCTAAAGCGCATGGATACGTATCTTGAGATGGACTTCATGGATGTTTCCAGCTATGGAAATGCCATGGTATCTTCCGGTGAGGTGAAAATCCTAAAGGACCTCGATACTTCCGTAGAAGGAAGAGACATCCTGATCATCGAGGATATCATCGACAGCGGTTTGACTCTCAGTTACTTAGTTAAGTTGTTCAAATACCGCAAGGCAAAGTCGATCAAAATTGTCACTCTGTTGGATAAACCAACAGGAAGGCAAGCCGATATTTATGCAGACTATGTTGGATTCATCGTTCCTGATGAGTTCGTTGTCGGATATGGCCTTGATTATGCGGAAAAATACCGCAATCTTCCATATATCGGTATTCTGAAGCCGGAAGTTTATTCAAATTAATACGGTTACGATTTAGTGAATTAAATTTCACATTTCGGGTAAGAAGCAAATATTCTGAATGTTAATTTCTTGTATTAGCATAAATTGCTATGATACTATTTAGTATAGTTTGTCTACCGTGGGAGGAGGTAAGGGATGAATCGGATCTTCCGTAATACCATCTTTTATTTATTGATATTTTTAGTCATTATCGGAGTTGTGAGTTTCTTCAATGGCAATAACCAGCCAACAGAACCAATCTCTTACGATAAATTCATGCAGGAACTAGAGGCAGGCAATGTTGAAGGTGATTTAACGCTGCAGCCTGAACGTGGTGTGTATGAAGTGAGAGGCCAGTTGGAAGGCCAGGAAGAAGAAAAGGGCTTCATCACATATGTCTGGGACAATCCGGAGACTCTTAACAGAATCGAACAAGCAGCTGAAGCTGCAGATGTTAAAATTTTGCCTGCTAAGGAAACAAGTGGATGGGTGACGTTCTTTACGTCCATCATTCCGTTTATCATCATTTTCATTCTGTTCTTCTTCTTGCTGAACCAGGCTCAGGGCGGCGGAAGCGTGTCATGAACTTCGGCAAGAGCAAAGCAAAGCTTTATAACGAAGAAAAGAAGAAAGTCCGCTTTAAGGATGTCGCGGGCGCAGATGAAGAAAAGCAAGAGCTTGTCGAGGTTGTGGAATTCCTGAAAGATCCTCGTAAGTTTGTTGACCTTGGGGCACGTATTCCAAAAGGAATCCTTTTGGTAGGACCTCCTGGTACTGGTAAGACTTTGCTTGCCCGTGCTGTTGCAGGGGAAGCTGGAGTGCCATTCTTCTCAATCAGTGGTTCCGACTTCGTAGAAATGTTTGTCGGTGTCGGTGCATCACGTGTGCGTGATTTATTTGAAACAGCTAAAAAGAATGCTCCATGTATCATATTCATAGATGAAATTGATGCAGTCGGCCGCCAGCGTGGCGCTGGTCTTGGCGGAGGGCATGATGAGCGTGAACAGACGCTTAACCAGTTGCTTGTAGAAATGGACGGATTCGGTGCCAACGAAGGGATCATCATCGTAGCCGCTACCAACCGCCCTGATATACTTGACCCAGCATTGCTGCGTCCTGGGCGTTTCGACCGCCAAATCACAGTTGACCGTCCTGATGTCATAGGCCGTGAAGCTGTATTGAAGGTACATGCTAGAAATAAGCCGTTGGATGAATCGGTTAACTTAAAAAGTATTGCTACCCGGACTCCAGGTTTCTCTGGAGCGGATCTTGAAAACTTATTGAACGAAGCTGCGCTTGTTGCAGCCAGAAGAGATAAGAAGAAGATAGACATGGAGGATCTGGATGAAGCAACAGACCGGGTCATAGCCGGTCCTGCCAAGAAAAATCGTGTCATCTCCAAGAAAGAAAGAAATATTGTTGCGTTCCATGAAGCTGGCCATACCGTCATCGGGGTTGTCCTAGATGAAGCGGAAATGGTCCACAAGGTAACGATTGTTCCTCGCGGACAGGCCGGCGCTACGCCGTCATGCTTCCTAAGGAAGACCGTTACTTCATGACAAAGCCTGAGCTTCTTGATAAAATCACTGGCCTCCTCGGCGGCCGTGTTGCTGAAGAAGTAGTCTTCGGTGAAGTAAGCACAGGTGCCCACAATGACTTCCAGCGTGCGACAGGCATTGCAAGAAGAATGGTTACTGAATTCGGTATGAGTGATAAGCTCGGACCAATGCAGTTCGGCCAGGCACAGGGTCAAGTATTCTTAGGCCGTGACCTGAACAATGACCAAAACTACTCTGACAAGATCGCATATGAAATTGATCTTGAAATCCAAATGATCATCAAGGATTGCTATGCAAGAGCGAAAAACCTTCTAACAGAGCATCGTGATAAGCTTGATATAATTGCGAACACATTGTTAGAGGTTGAAACCCTTGATGCAGAACAAATCAAGCATTTGATCGACCATGGCCGTCTTCCTGACCGCAAAGTCAGTGTTGAGAATGACGACATGAAAGTAACGATCAATAAGAAAAAAGATGACATGCCTGCAATCGAAGAGACTGATAAGAAAGTCGACTCAGTCATCGAAGATCCAAAGGCTATCGATGAAAATACAAAAGAATAGAAATTCTTGAAGCAGGTGCTCTTAGCGGGGCACCTGTTTTGTTTTTCCGCTGACCAAGGCGCTTGCGCTTTTCTTTCTCTAGCTCCAGCGCCTAGCCCCTCGAGATGCTTCGGTCCTGCCAATGAAGTCAAAGAACGACTTCACTGTCAGGCCCTCCAGCGCTTGTCGGGGCTGACCAAGGCGCTTGCGCTTTTCTAGTGACTTTATTTAGTGAATTCCCGGCGATTATGATATGATATTTTCAGTATTGATCCAGAAAACTATAAATAAGTTGGTGAATAGCTTGATTTTTGTTTTTGACGTCGGGAATACAAATATCGTGTTAGGTGTTTATGATAACGAAGAGTTAAAGCATCATTGGAGAATAGAAACGAACCGTCATAGAACGGAAGATGAATTTGGCATGATCGTTAAAAATCTTTTTGACCATGTTGATCTTTCTTTTTCAGATATTGATGGAATCATTATATCGTCTGTTGTTCCGCCAATCATGTTCTCGCTTGAGCGGATGTGCCAGAAGTACTTCCATCGCAAGCCGTTGGTGGTCGGCCCTGGCATTAAGACAGGATTGAACATAAAATATGAAAATCCAAGAGAAGTCGGAGCGGACCGTATCGTAAATGCTGTTGCGGCGATCCATGAATATGGTAGCCCGCTGGTCATTGTCGACTTTGGTACCGCTACAACTTACTGCTATATCAATGAGCATAATCATTATATGGGTGGAGCGATTGCGCCGGGAATCGGCATCTCCACTGAGGCCCTTTATACAAGGGCTGCAAAGCTCCCGCGTATCGAAATCAGCAGACCGGATGACGTGGTTGGTAAGAATACAGTTTCAGCCATGCAAGCTGGCATTCTGTATGGATATGTTGGACAGGTAGAGGGAATAGTTAAACGGATGATAGATAAGAGTAAAGTCACTCCTAAAGTGATTGCGACAGGCGGACTGGCAAACTTAATCGCCCAGGAATCGAATATCATTAATGTCGTGGATCCATTTTTAACGTTAAAGGGCCTTCAGCTTATCTATAAGCGCAATATCGAAAAACATAATTAAGCTTCCTTAAAGAGAGGATGCATACAACTTTACAGCACGAAGGGAGTAGAAAAATGAACGATTATTTAGTAAGGGCACTTGCTTTTGACGGTCAGGTCAGAGCATATGCAACAAAAACGACTGAGACAGTTGGGGAGGCACAGCGCCGCCATCATACATGGCCTGTAGCATCTGCGGCACTCGGCCGGACAATGGCAGCTGGCGTAATGATGGGTGCGATGCTCAAAGGCGATGATAAATTGACCATCAAGATTGAAGGCGGAGGCCCGCTTGGACTCATTCTTGTGGACAGCAATGCTAAAGGCCAGGTAAGAGGCTATGTATCGAATCCTCATGTCCACTTCAATTTGAACGAGCACGGCAAGCTTGATGTAAGACAAGGCGTCGGTACGGACGGAACGCTTACTATCGTGAAGGACTTAGGTTTACGCGAATATTTTACAGGACAAGTGCCGATTGTATCAGGTGAACTTGGAGAGGACTTCACCTATTACTTCGCAACTTCTGAACAGGTTAATTCATCAGTTGGCGTCGGCGTATTGGTTAACCCAGACAACTCAATCAAAGCAGCAGGCGGATTCATCATCCAGCTGATGCCTGGGACAACAGAAGAAACCATTACAGCAATCGAACAGCGATTGCAATCGATCCCGCCGGTTTCGAAGCTAATTGAAAAAGGTTTAACGCCTGAGGAATTGCTGGAAGAATTACTTGGAAAAGAGAACGTTAAAGTCCTTGACACAATGCCGGTGAATTTTGAGTGCAATTGCTCTAAGGACAGATTCAGCACTGCGCTGATCAGCCTTGGCACAGAGGAAATCCGGGATATGATCGAGACAGAGGGGCAGGCAGAAGCACACTGCCATTTCTGCAACGAAAAGTACATGTTCACAAAAGAAGAACTGGAAGAGATAGAGAAAGAAGCGAAATAAGCGATATCTGGGGGAAGAGAAGTGGAAAAAAAGCAGCTTTGGTACATTATTGCCGGGTTAGCCATTTTGAATCGCGATAACTCTTGTGATGCTGATAGCCAAGCCTGCTATCCTCGAGGGGAACAAGGAAACTGTGGCGGAGATTGGCAAGGAGTCAATCACCCGCCAGGAGTGGCTGACTGAGCTTGAAGAAAGATACGGGCAAGAAACGCTAAGGGACTTGATTGACCAGGCAGTTGTCAAACAAATGGCCGATGAATATAGCATCAAAGTGTCTGACGAGGCCGTAGAGCGTGAATTGACAATTTATAAAGCCATGTATTCTTCAGCTGGCAATGAGCCAAAAACCGAAGAAAGCTGGAAGCAGCAAATTAAATACAGTCTGCTGCTAGAAGAGCTTTTAACGAAGGATGTTAAAGTATCGGAAGAGGATATGAAGTCCTTTTATGAACAGAATAATAGTCTTTTTGACATTCCTGCATCCTACCATCTGTCGCAAATAATCGTCGAAACGAAAAAGGAAGCTGACTCAGCGGTGAAAGAGCTGAAAGATGGTTCTAGCTTCACTGCTCTGGCGATGGAGCGTTCAATCGATGAGTTTTCGGCGAATGAAGGAGGAGACATCGGCTTTGTTACGGAAGAAGATGAGCTCATTTCCCCGAAGGTAGTTCAAGCAGCGAAATCGCTGAAGTCCGGAGAGTGGACAGGACCTGTAAAAGTGGAAAATGGATATGCTATTGTTTATCTTAATGAAAAACTAGAAGGGAAGAAATATGCCTACGGCGATGTAAAGAACCAGATTCGCCGGCAGATTGCCCTTGAACAAATGGACATTCCTGTTTCAGCACGGGCGTTTTGGAATGATGCGGAAGTAAGCTGGTTTTATGGGGACAAAGAGAAGAAATAACGAACGAAGCACTGGTAAACTGAACCGGTGCTTTTCTTGTTTAGAGAAATTCAAAATAGGATAGTTTAAAAAGGATGGAGCTCTTTTCGATGATGCTTTTGAGTCGGGTAGGATGGGTGTGAAAGCAAGTGTACGAAAAGAGCCTAGGCAAAAGACTTATTTTTGCAGATGTCGAAGCATACTGATTGACATAGACTTAAAGTACTGGTAAATTTTAATAAAACCAATTAAAATAGTCGGATTAAGGGTGGGTAATTTGGTACGTATTGCAAATTCAATTACAGAGCTGATCGGCCAGACACCAATCGTGAAGTTGAACGGACTAGTTGATGAGCAAAGTGCAGATGTATATTTAAAGCTTGAATACATGAACCCAGGCAGCAGCGTCAAAGATCGTATCGCTTTGGCGATGATTGAGGATGCTGAGGCAAAAGGGACCCTGAAGCAAGGGGATACAATCATTGAACCAACGAGCGGCAATACAGGCATCGGCCTGGCGATGGTGGCAGCAGCCAAAGGATACAAAGCAATCCTCGTCATGCCAGAAACGATGAGCATGGAGCGCAGGAATCTTCTGCGTGCCTATGGCGCAGAACTTGTGTTGACTCCCGGATCAGAAGGAATGGGAGGCGCTATCCGCAAAGCAGCAGAACTGGCAAAGGAAAATGGTTACTTCATGCCGCAACAGTTTGAGAATGAAGCAAACCCTTCTATCCATGAAAGAACAACTGGACCTGAAATTGTCGAGCAGATGGGTGACCAGCTGGATGCCTTCATCTCTGGTATCGGCACAGGCGGAACGATCACAGGAGCTGGAAAGGTCCTTCGTGAAAAATACAAGAATATCAAAATTATTGCTGTTGAGCCAACGGACTCCCCGGTATTATCCGGCGGAAAACCAGGCCCTCACAAAATCCAGGGAATCGGAGCAGGGTTCGTTCCTGGAGTACTTGATACAAACATATATGATGAAATCATCAAGGTTGAGAATGAGCAGGCATTTGACTATGCCCGCCGCGCAGCAAAAGAAGCAGGAATCCTCGGCGGAATCTCTTCAGGTGCAGCCATCTATGCAGCACTTGAAACAGCGAAAAGGCTGGGCAAAGGCAAAAAGGTGCTGGCAGTGATTCCAAGTAACGGAGAACGCTACCTGAGCACACCACTTTACCAATTTGAAGACTGATTTTATTTAAGAGGCAGGCTGATTTAGCTTGTCTCTTTTTTTGCTTATAACATAAGATTATTATTGTTTTTAAGCACTGTTGATTGGAGTGGAAGGCGCGAAGACTCCTGCGGGATCAGCTGGACAGGTGAGACCCCGCAGGCGCCAACGGCGGCGAGGAGCTCACCGCCAGCCCCGCGGAAAGCGAAGCGCCTGGAAAGGAAATCAAAGCCTAATTTAACAGGTCCATTCAAAAATAGCTAGATTTTCTTGAAAAAACCACAATTTTAAAAATGAAAGCGCGCCCTTCATCATGTATGATGTATTAAGAGAAAAAAATAGGGGTGAAAAGCTTGCTACACTATAGCATTCAATCAGAAACGATTCCGTATACAGCTTCACGTTTTTTCATCAATATGATCATATTGCACAACAATATAAAGAGCATGTCATCCTCGAAAGCGGGAGAGGCGGGCGCTACAGTATCGCCGCATTCAATCCTGAGATTATTTTTTCGGGTAAAAATAATGAGCTGACAATCACACAGGGTGGTTTGTCAACTACACTGGAGGGAAACCCTCTAGAGTTAATGAAAGGTCAAATGGAAAAGTATCAAGTGCCTGAAGTAGAAGGCTTGCCGGATTTCCAGGGCGGGGCGATCGGCTATCTGAGCTATGATTATGCCCGTTATATCGAAAAGCTTCCTGCACTGGCTAAGGACGATTCCGGAATTCCCGAGGTCTACTTCCAGCTATTCAAGGAATGGTTTATTTTTGACCATCAGACAGATAAGCTGTGGCTCATGGCTCTGTCGGAAAAAGGACAGGAAAAGCTGGCAGAGGACAGGCTATCAGTGTGGAAAGGTCAGTGGGAGGCAGATGTACCAGCGGTTGCCGCTGAAAAAAGGCCTGCTCGTGATGATCTGCAAGTATCCATGGATGAAGCTGAATTCATCGAGGCGGTTGAAAAAGTGCAGCAATACATTGCGCAGGGGGACGTCTTCCAGGTAAATCTATCTGTCAGGCAATCCAAGCCGATTGAGACGGAAGCGATTGAAGTGTATCGGCAGCTGCGCAAGCTGAACCCATCTCCATATATGGGTTACCTGCATACACAAGACTTCCAGCTCGTCAGCGGTTCGCCTGAACTTTTAGCAAAAGTAAAAGGTTCGGAGGTCAGCACAAGGCCGATTGCCGGCACGAGATCGAGGGGCAGGACAGATGAAGAAGATTTGCAGCTTGCCAATGAACTAATCAACAATGAAAAAGAGCGTGCCGAACACGTCATGCTTGTCGACCTTGAAAGGAATGACCTCGGCAGGGTGTGCAAGTACGGTACGGTCGAAGTCAATGAGTTCATGGTCATTGAAAAGTATTCGCATGTCATGCATATCGTTTCGAATGTCCGGGGAGAGCTGGCAGAGGGCGAGACCTGGTTCGATGTTGTGAATGCAACCTTCCCTGGCGGCACGATTACCGGTGCCCCGAAGGTAAGGACAATGGAAATCATTGAAGAACTTGAGCCGGTGAGACGCGGGCCTTATACTGGCTCGCTTGGCTGGTTCGGTTTTAACGGCAATATGGAACTGAACATCATTATCCGGACAATGCTCGTCAAGGATGGGGTAGCTCATGTCCAGGCAGGAGCAGGTGTCGTGATCGACTCCATCCCTGCCAATGAATACAAAGAATCCTTAAAGAAAGCAATTGCTCTTTGGAAGGCGAAAGAGCTTGCGGAGGGTAAAGCATGATTTTGATGATCGATAATTATGATTCATTCACATATAATCTCGTTCAGTACTTGGGTGAAATGGGCGAAGAGCTCAATGTCATCCGCAATGATCAGACGTCCATCAAGGGCATTGCGGAGCTTGACCCCCAGTTCTTGATGATCTCGCCGGGGCCGTGCAGCCCGAATGAAGCAGGTATCAGCCTCGAAGCGATCAAGAAATTTTCAGGCAAGACACCGATTTTCGGTGTCTGTCTCGGCCATCAGTCGATTGCCCAGGTTTTCGGCGGTGACGTGGTCCGTGCGGAGCGGTTTATGCATGGAAAAACCTCAATGGTCTATCACGATGGCAAGACGATTTTTGAAGGACTTGAGAATCCGTTTCCTGCAGCACGCTACCATTCGCTTATTGTAAAAAAAGAAACACTTCCTGATTGCCTGGAGGTTTCTGCTTGGACGGAAGAAGGCGAGATCATGCAATCCGCCACAAAACGCTTCCTGTTGAAGGCGTCCAATTCCACCCGGAATCCATTTTAACGACGCCAGGAAAGCAGCTGCTGCGCAATTTCATTGCCCATTACAAAACTTCCAAGGAAGTAAATTTATAATGTTTGTATACAGTAATGGCCAGTTTGTCTCAAAGGATGAAATCACTATTTCCCCTTTTGACCACGGCTTTCTATACGGGTTGGGCGTGTTCGAAACATTCAGGATCTACAATGGCCATCCTTTTCTGCTGGATGATCATCTCGAGCGGCTGAATGCCAGTCTTCGTGTGTTGAATATCGAAGCTGAATTTACACGGGAGGAAAGTGTAAAGATCCTCGAAGGCTTATTAGTTAAAAATAATCTCAAGAATGCCTATATCCGCTTCAATGTTT
Source organism: Mesobacillus boroniphilus JCM 21738 (assembly GCF_000517385.1). Classification (GTDB taxonomy): domain Bacteria; phylum Bacillota; class Bacilli; order Bacillales; family Cytobacillaceae; genus Mesobacillus; species Mesobacillus boroniphilus. The sequence continues at coordinate 21,607 of NZ_BAUW01000052.1, forward strand.
CAGCGGGGAATGGTGAAATAGGCTTGCAGACAGATAGTTATCGGGAACCAAATGTAATTGTATTTGCGAAGCCTCTGCCGCCAGCAGGAGACATAAGTGAGAAAAAGGCTGTTCTCCTCGACTTGAGGCGCAACACACCTGAGGGAGCAGAGCGGCTGAAATCCCACCATTATCTGAATAATGTACTCGCCAAGCGTGAGGCAGGCCCTGCGATGGATACGGAAGGGATTTTTCTGACAAGTGAAGGTTTTTTAGCCGAAGGGATTGTCTCGAATATCTTCTGGTACAAGGGTGATGTCCTGTATACGCCTGCCGTCGACACGGGGATTTTGAATGGAATCACCCGCAGATTCATCATCGCACTTGCCCGCAACGCAGGCATCAAGGTTCGTGAAGGCTTTTACAAAAAGGAAGAAGCCGAAGCAGCAGATGAAATGTTCCTAACTAATTCAATTCAGGAAATCGTACCGGTCAGGGACTTTTCAGGAAAAAGCTTTCCCGGGAAATCAGGCGTGTTGGCGAACAGCCTGTTGGGCAAATATGCAGCTAGCCGGGAAGCACTATGGAGCAGAACGAAATTGGATGGAGGAGCTCATATATGAATACCGTGATAAAGGCCGGTCCTTATACACTGGACTTCACCAATAAAACACTGATCATGGGAATATTGAACGTCACACCTGATTCCTTTTCAGACGGAGGGAAATACAATCACCTTGATCATGCTGTCTTACATGCTAATCAAATGATTGCTGACGGAGCAGATATTCTTGATATTGGAGGCGAATCGACCAGACCGGGACATGAACGGATTTCCGATGAAGAGGAAATTAGCAGGGTGGTACCGGCGATTGAAGCCATATCGAAAGAAGTTCAGGCACCTATCTCCATCGATACTTATAAATCGAAGGTTGCCAAAAGTGCCATCGATGCTGGAGCGGCCATCATCAATGATATTTGGGGAGCGAAGGAAGACCCGGAGATTGCCGATGTCGCGGCAGAAACCGGAGTACCGATCATATTGATGCACAATCGGAATGACCGCAATTATTCAAACTTCATCCGTGACGTGTTGAATGACTTGTACGAAAGTATCACAATTGCAAAAAAAGCAGGGGTAAGCGATGAGCAAATCATCCTTGACCCTGGAATCGGCTTTGCAAAAGACCTCAAGGAAAACCTTGAGATGATGCGTCGCCTTGATACGCTTGTGTCTTTAGGGTATCCCATCCTTCTTGGCACATCGAAAAAGTCGATGATCGGCGGCGTGCTAGATCTGCCTGTTACGGAAAGAACAGAAGGTACCGGAGCTACCGTGTGTTACGGAATCCAGAAAGGCTGCCAGATTGTCCGGATTCATGATGTGAAAGAGATGGTACGAATGGCAAAAATGATGGACGCGATGATGGGAAAGGGTGAATACAGTGGATAAAATACATGTGAACCAAATGGAGTTTTACGGCTACCACGGTGTTTTCCCTGAAGAAACAAGGCTGGGCCAGCGTTTTGCTGTAGATTTAACGGTAGAACTGGATCTTTCTAAAGCGGGAAAGAGCGATGATCTTAATGAGTCAATTAACTATGCGGATTTATATATGGTCTGCAAGGATATCGTTGAAGGCCAGCCATTTAAGCTTGTAGAAGCGATTGCTGAAAAAATTGCTGGGACGATTCTTGAGCGTTTTTCTCTGGTGGAAGCATGCCATGTGAAAGTCATCAAGCCGGATCCCCCGATACCAGGGCATTACAAATCAGTCGCAGTTGAGATCACAAGGAGCAGATGACAGTGGAAAACAACGCATATATTGCACTAGGGTCCAATATGGGTGACCGCTTTGGGTATTTGACCCAGGCAATCATCCTCCTTGAAAGCCATGAAAACATCACGGTGGTAAATACTTCTTCCGTCTACGAGACTGACCCGGTAGGTTACACTAACCAGGATCAATTTTTAAACATGGCCATTCGGGTAAAGACGAGCCTTGAACCGGTTGAACTTCTGGATACCTGCCTTGAAATCGAATTGAACCTTGGGAGAAAAAGGGAAATAAAATGGGGTCCTAGAACGTTAGACCTTGACATTTTGCTGTATAATCACGAAAATATTGAAACAGAGAAGCTTACAATTCCGCACCCTCGGATGAGCGAACGCGCGTTTGTAATCCTTCCATTGCTTGAAATGGACCCAAATCTCACGCTCCCAACGATGAAGGAGCCGCTGAAAAACTGTTTACTAAGTATACCGGATAGAGAAGGAGTACGAATATGGAAGCAGAAAAATGGGGAAGGCGTATTCGCGCTTATCGAAAGTTAAAGGGCTATACGCAGGAAAGCTTCGCAAAAGAGCTGGGCGTGTCGGTCTCCATCCTGGGAGAAATCGAACGTGGCAACAGGATGCCTGACGAAAGACTGATCAATAGGATTGCGGAATTCCTTGATGTCGGAATAGATGAATTAACCCCACAGTAGGATTTATATATTAATAGGACCATAAGGAGGAATGATATGCTCAAGATTGGCGATATTGAAATGAAAAATCAGGTCGTCCTCGCACCGATGGCCGGCGTGTGCAACTCTGCGTTCCGACTGACGGTAAAAGAATTCGGCGCTGGCCTTGTATGTGCCGAAATGGTCAGCGACAAAGGAATTGTTTCCCAAAATAATAGGACACTCGATATGTTATATATAGATGAACGTGAAAAGCCGTTGAGCCTTCAGATTTTTGGCGGCGAAAAAGAAACACTTGTGCGGGCAGCGCAATACGTAGATAAAAATACGAATGCGGATATCATTGATATCAACATGGGTTGCCCGGTGCCAAAGATCACGAAATGTGACGCAGGTGCGAAGTGGCTGCTAGATCCAAACAAGATTTACGAAATGGTATCAGCTGTAGTGGATGCTGTTGAAAAGCCAGTTACGGTTAAAATGCGCATGGGCTGGGATGAAGATCATATTTTCGCCATCGAAAATGCGCAAGCTGTAGAGCGCGCTGGTGGTAAAGGGGTTGCTCTTCACGGCCGTACACGTGTACAGATGTATGAAGGAAATGCGAATTGGGATATTATCGGTGACGTGAAGCAGGCTGTAAATATTCCTGTAATCGGTAACGGAGATGTCCAGACTCCTCAGGATGCCAAGAGAATGCTTGACGAGACAGGCGCAGACGGGGTCATGATCGGCCGCGCTGCTCTAGGGAACCCATGGATGATCTACCGTACGGTAAAATACCTGGAAACAGGCGAATTAATGAGTGAACCAACCGCACGCGAAAAAATCAGTGTCAGCATCCTGCACCTTGATCGCCTGATCGCTTTGAAAAACGAACATATTGCCGTGCTCGAAATGCGCAAGCATGCAGCATGGTACCTCAAGGGCATCCGTGGAAACGCAACAGTCCGTAATGGAATCAATGAGTGCATCACAAGAGACGAGATTGTCAGTTTGCTGACAAGCTTCGCGGATGAAGTAGAAGTGAAAGAGAACGAGCAAGAAGCGCAACAGGTTGGATAAAAATTGACATTAACCGTCATTTTTCCTATAATACCTTTATCCTTAAATTTAACTGCCAGTGGTCAAACTGGCAGTTTTATTCTTTTTAGGAATAAAAAAAGAGATTTTTAATGTCTGAATACGTTTGTTTGTGTAAAATAATAAAAGTATCCACCAAACATAATCAGGATTACATAATAAATCTATTATATATTGGAGTGAAAGCGATATGAGTCATGAAGAATTGAATGACCAGCTCAGAGTCAGAAGAGACAAAATGAGTTCATTGCGTGAAAAAGGCATGGATCCTTTCGGCAAAAGATTCGAACGCACTCATCTTACTGAAGAGCTGATTGGTGAATATGGTGAATTGGAAAAAGAAGAGATTGAAGCGAAAAATGTATCGGTGAAAATAGCCGGACGTATTATGACAAAGCGTGGGAAAGGAAAAGCAGGCTTTGCTCATATCCAGGACCTCGCTGGCCAGATTCAGATTTATATTCGCCAAGATGCAGTCGGCGAAGAGCAATATGAAGTTTTTGATTCAGCAGACCTTGGAGATATCATCGGTATAGAAGGAACACTTTTCAAAACAAAGGTTGGCGAGCTTTCAATCAAAGCTCAAGACTTTGTGTTTTTGACGAAAGCACTTCGTCCGCTTCCGGAAAAATTCCATGGACTGAAGGATGTCGAGCAGCGATACCGTCAGCGTTATCTTGACCTGATTACGAGCAATGACAGCAAGACTACTTTCATCAACCGCAGCCGCATCATCCAATCAATGCGCCGCTATTTAGATGGACAAGGATATCTCGAAGTAGAAACGCCATTAATGCACTCGATTGCCGGCGGAGCTTCTGCGCGTCCGTTCATCACGCACCATAATGCGCTTGATATGCAGTTATATATGCGAATCGCGATCGAGCTTCACTTGAAGCGTCTGATTGTCGGCGGCCTTGAAAAAGTATACGAGATCGGCCGTGTATTCCGTAATGAAGGTGTTTCGACAAGACATAATCCGGAATTCACTATGCTTGAACTTTATGAAGCATATGCTGACTGGAGAGACATCATGTCCCTAACTGAGAACATGGTAGCGTACATCGCCCAGGATGTTCTTGGAGCAACAACTATTCAGTATGGCGAGTATGAAATCGATCTTAAGCCAGAGTGGAAGAGAGTCCACATGTAGATGCGATCAAGGAATATACGGGAGTAGACTTCTGGCCGCAAATGAGCACGGAAGAAGCTCGTGCGCTTGCCAAGGAGCATGGAGTGGAAATCACTGAACACATGCAGTATGGCCATATCGTCAATGAATTCTTTGAGCAAAAGGTAGAAGAGCATCTGATCCAGCCGACATTCATTTACGGACATCCGGTTGACATTTCTCCTCTTGCGAAAAAGAATGACGAAGACCAACGCTTTACAGACCGTTTCGAATTGTTCATCGTAGCAAGGGAGCATGCGAACGCATTTACTGAGCTTAATGATCCGATCGACCAAAGAGAGCGTTTTGAAGCTCAGCTAAAAGAAAAAGAACAAGGAAATGACGAAGCGCACGAAATGGACGACGATTTCATCGAAGCACTGGAATATGGAATGCCTCCAACTGGCGGACTCGGAATCGGTATCGATCGATTGGTAATGCTGCTGACGAATTCACCATCCATCAGGGACGTACTATTATTCCCATTGATGCGTCACCGTTAATAGATAGAGTAAAGGCAAAACGGCACAGGCCGTTTTGCCTTTTTTATTTAATAGGAAATTATAAAATATTTTCAATGTGGATAACTATCCAGGTTCCTAATCCAGCTCCAGCGCCTAGCCCCTCGAGTCGCTTCGGTCGGCCCTCCAACGCTTGTCGGGGCTGAAAAAGGCGCTTGCGCTTTTCTTATTCCGGATTAATAATGATATACTCCTTCATATTGAAAGAAATGAATAGCTATTTCTTGTGAAAATTGAACACAGAAATATGAATTATCTTTCTTTTAATTCCGTGAATAAAAATAGTGAAAAGATATTGCTATTGCAGAATAAAGGTGCTATATTTATATCTGTTGCTGCGAGCTACTTAGTTAGCAACAAAGAAAACAAAAAACTTATTGACATCGGGTTTTAAACCTGATAATATATAAGAGTTGCTTCTGACAGAGCAACAAAATGAATTGTT
>NZ_BAUW01000051.1 GCF_000517385.1 Mesobacillus boroniphilus JCM 21738
CTTGCGCTTTTTGTTCTGTTTAAAAACAAACCGGGCGGCGTTAGTGAAAAGGGGGATCGTTAATAGGAGGAAAAAATAATGATAGCATGCAGTATTAATCATATAAGCAAAATGTACGGAGGCAATCTGATATTTGAAGATTTGTCTTTTGAAATAAACGAGAAAGACAGGGTTGGCCTGGTTGGACCAAACGGTTGCGGCAAGACAACTTTGATGAAGCTGATTGCTGGCATGGAAGAGGCTGACCAAGGAAAGATACATTGGAAAAAAGGCTTGAAAATCGGCTACCTTGCCAAGATTCCTGTTTATGAGGAGAGGAAGACCGCCAGGGGAGTCCTGGAAACGGCTTTTGACGAGCTGCTGGCTCTTCAGGAGGAAATGAAGCAACTTGAAACCGAGATGGCAGAAGCCGGTGAGGATTCGCTTAGGCTTGAAAGGCTGCTGGCGAAATATGGTGTTCTCCAGGAGAAGTTTACCCTCGGAGGCGGTTATGAAATGGAAGCAAATATTGACACCATTGCCAACGGTCTGAAGATTGTGGGCTTGCTGGATTCGAATTTTAACAAGCTTAGCGGCGGTGAGAAAACGAAGGTAGGACTGGGATTGAGTTTGCTCCGAAATCCAGATTTGCTGCTTCTTGATGAGCCGACGAACCACCTTGATATTATGGCTGCCGAGTGGCTGGCAGAGTTTTTAAAAGAATACGATGGTACCGTTGTGATCATCTCGCATGACCGTTATTTCCTTGACGAAACAGCAACGAAAATCCTCGACCTTGAAGATGGCGAGATTGATCTTTATCATGCCAATTACTCGGGGTTCATCAAGGAAAAAGAAGCGAAATTGCTGCGGGAATTCCAGGCATTTGAAGAACAGCAACGGAAAATCAAGAAAATGAAAGAGGCAATCAAGCGACTGCGTGACTGGGCGAATAGATCAAACCCGCCAAGTTCGGCGCTCCATAAAAGGGCAACGAACATGGAGAGAGCGCTGGCCAAGATGGAGAAGCTGGACCGGCCGATTTTAAACAGGAAGAAAATGAATTTCGAGCTGGACTCTGGGGCGCGGAGCGGGAAGGACGTGCTCGTCTTCAAAGATGTCCAGAAATCATTTGGAGATAGAGAACTTTTCTCTAAGGTCAATCTCCAGCTCCACTATCAGGACCGTGCGGCGATTGTCGGCGAAAATGGTTCGGGTAAAACAACGCTGCTGAAGTTCGTCCAGGGTGAATTTGCACCTGACCATGGTGAAGTCCGAATCGGAAGCAATGTCAAAATCGGTTACCTATAAAAAAAAAATCCCGCTATAAAAACGAAAAACTCGCTATAAAAACGAAAATTTCGCTATAAAAACCTCCCGTTGATGAAAGACGTACTAATTTTACCCCATATTTACCTTTTCATATTGTCCGGACTTGTCTCATATGTTTATAGGAGTAAATGAGACGGGATTGGGAGAGAAGCTATGAATACTTTTTTAAAAGGGATGTCTATCCTCGTGGTTGCTACTTTTCTTGCAGAAGTGGTTGAGTTCCTTGTCAATATGATTCTCGCAAGGGAGCTTGGGGAAAGCGGGATGGGGCATTACATGACGATATTGCCGACGATTTTCCTGATCATGATGCTCGCGAGCTTTGAGCTGCCGGTGTCGATTTCAAAGATGATTGCAGAAAGATGAGTCTTACCACCGGAGCATGATCAAACATGCAATCAGGCTGGCGGTGGTTTTTACTGCAGTTTTACTTATTGCGGCTGCTATTGTGCTTCCGATCATTCCTGTGTTCAAGGATTATCACCCCCTGCTAAAATGGGTCGTGCTTTCACTGATACCGGTAATGACGATTTCCGCAATCGCCAGGGGATTTTTCATGGGAAAACAGGATATGGGAAAAATCGCGATTTCCCATTTTCTGAGAAGGGCTGTCCAGCTCCTTCTGCTCTCAGCACTTTTTCAGTTTTTTGAATTTGGAAGCGAAACGGCTCTTCTTGTTGCCTTTTGCACACTGGCGGGCAGCGAACTCGTCGTCTTCCTTTATCTATTACACTATTTCATTATGTCTTATCAGAGGATTAAAAGTGTTCCAGGTAAGCATGTAGGCGGGCGAGAGGTGAGAAAGAGCCTTGTGGAGGTTTCCGTGCCGACGACCGGCCTGAGAATTTTTCATTCGCTGACGCATGCTGTCCAGCCATTTCTGATCAAATTTGCAATTGTCAGTGCCGGCTTATCATCCGAAATGGCAACTGAACAATTCGGAATGATGGCGGGAATCGCGATGACGATTGGATTCTTCCCGGCATTCATTGCTCATTCGTTCCTGATCATCCTGATTCCAACCGTGTCGAAGGCCTATGCGGAAAAAGAGTTCTTCAAGCTGCAAAAATTGCTGCAGCAGGTGATGCTGCTGACATTGCTTTATGGATTGCCGGCTGTAACTGCTTTTTACTTTCTTGCAGAGCCTCTGACCAATACCTTCTTTCATTCTAAGCAGGCAGCAGTATTTTTGCAGCTGCTGGCGCCATACTTCCTGTTCCACTATTTCACTATCCCGATGCAGGCTTTTTTAATCGGGCTCGGCTTGGTGAAGGATGCCTTTATCCACTCTGTCTATGCAACGATTGTTACCTTTTCTCTGATTTACCTGGTCGGCTCAAAGCCGGAATGGGGGATGGAAGGAGTAATCGTCGGCATGAATACTGGCAGTATGGTCATTCTGCTGCTGCATTACCTGACGATTTGCAAAAAAATCGGCATTACCTGGATGGCTAAGAGCGTAATCAAAGATTCCAGATATTAAAAGGAAAACAAAGATTTTCGCAGAATTATTTATACAGATGGATTTTTTCAGGAGTGATGAAGTGGAAAAAGTATTGCGCGGGCACCATCTTCTCTGTGTGCATGGTTTCAGGGGAATGGGGTACAGCCCGGAGTTTGTGAAGAAGATGGAAAGCATCGTAAAAGATATACGGGATCATGAGCAGGATTTTTACATAAAGGTGGTTGCAGCATTCGATGACGCCTGCATGTCTTGTCCGCATAGGGGCCTTGAGATATGTGAGGCAAGAGAGGATTCCAATGAGCATGTTTTGTCGATGGACGGGAAAGTCATTCGCCATTTAGGTCTCGTGCCCGGAGAACGTTATTTAAAATCGGATTTGGTAAATTGGACTGCAGAAAAGGTTGAACCTGATGACCTTGATGAATTATGCAAAAACTGTTCCTGGCTGCAATACGGAGTTTGCAAGGAAGGGATAGCTGAACTTCGAAAAAATAAAAAATGCCTGACTCGTAATGGTTGATATAACCATCGTGTCAGGCATTTTCAAATATTTCTTCTATCCTTGTGTTATTGCCGTATAAAACTAGTTTGTCGCCAGGCTCCAATCTGGTCTCATATGCTTTGTTGCGGATATTGATTGCGCCTCTATTGATAAAAAGGAGCATAACATCATCCTCTTTGTCCACTATTTGATCAAAAGTCTTATCTGCGAATCGGGAATCTTCATTTAAAGATATTTCCCTGACCTCATCCTCCTCGTCCATCAAAAGGACATCACTGATTGGCAAGTCTGCCAACTCGTAATTCTCCTTCAATTCGCTTTTCATCTTTTGGCCCATCATTCTTTGTATGAGTGGTGCTCTCAACACAAATAAAAGCACTAAAAGTCCGCCTGCGATATAGGCAATTTCCATCGTGTAAAAATTATCCGTCAGCAGATTGCTGATTGCCGAAATGATCACAGCAAGCGAGAATGCTCCAAACAGAATCAAAAATGCCCCCAATCTTCTTCTGACAGGATGGTCAATGATCAATTCAGATTCTCCTGTGGTAAAACCAGTTCCGGTTAACATGGATATAACCTGGAATCGGGCAATTTTCCGGTCAAGGCCGGTCGCCACAAATATAGAAGTGTTAATCTCAATCACAGTAAACACAATGAACAGATAAATAAATATGAAAAGAATACCCAATGACCTCCATCCCCCCTCGCACTATCTAGTATTGATCGACGAGGTGTGAATTAAACAAAAATAGACCGGGGATGTGATTCCCCGGATATTTTTATCGTTGTTCTTGAAGATTCTCGTTGTAGTAGTTCACTCCGTACATTGCGCCTTCGCTGACCATCTTGTTATCTTCAACGTCCATCGGGTCAGGATTTCCGGCTTTTTGTACAGGAACAACACTAGTCTTCGTTGGCATGAGTTTTTCTTTTACCTGTGTTGCCATCTCGGTAAGTTTCGTTTTATTTTCCGGTTTCATCGCCATCCATAATGCTGCGGCTCCAACACCCAGCATGACGGCATTTTTAGCTTTTGCTTGCATATTAATCCCTCCTATAATGGTTAATCTGTTTTTGTCTATACTCCTTTTTACCCGCTCTATAAATTTCAGAAACATTTTTAAAATGGAAGGTCTGCCAAGTATTGCAACGAGTCGTTTCAAGCTGGCTGATATAGGGAAGATTAGTAGTTAGTTGATAAACATATGAAAGGTCTGAGACCATTGAAACATACATTTAATGATCACAAGTGGATGTGGTATGAATACGAGAGAGATGACGAAGAGAAGGTCAGAGAGTTGGTTTCAACGGATCTGTCCATTGGAGAATGGCTTGAGAACATACAAGAACGTGAGGCCAATCTTCTCGATCTCAATACTGAGACAAGAGGCGAGGAATACATCTGGGGATCTTTAATTTATAAGCAAGATATTGAAGAAAAGGGCGAGAAGAACATCTTTCATTTTTATATAGGCAAGGACTTCTTTATAACTGTTGATTTTGATTTTTCGATTCTTGATGTAAGTCCAGTTGGAGTACACAAACAAATGAATCAAGCTGATAATGCAGTTGAAGGCTTTTTCATTCTTCTGGGTAAAGTTTTATCGAGCTATTTGCAAAAGATTGATGCCTATGAAGAACGGCTCCATGATCTGTTATGGGAGATGAAGGAACAGAATAACCTTCAGATTTTGGAGAAAATCTATGAAAATCGACATGAACTCCTGGTGTGGAAAAACCTGGTTATCCCGATTGTGGAATTAAGGTTCATCGCAGTAGAGGCATACGGGAAAGGCATCCAGGATCAGGCCGAATTTCACCGGGTTGAAACCCGTGTAGAGCGTATAAGGATGTTGCTGAGCGAATACCAGCAGGCAATCGATACGATGATCAATCTGGAAGAAGTCGTCTCGACCCATAGAGGAAATGAAATCATGAAGACGCTGACGGTCATGACCATCCTGTTTACCCCGGTGACGGCCTGGGGCGCGGTATGGGGAATGAATTTCAAAGTCATGCCGGAGCTGGAATGGAAATTTGGCTATGTATTTGCGGGTGTGTTGATATTCGCTTCAACAGCTGGGCTCTATTATTATTTGAAGGTCAAGGGCTGGATGGGAGACATCTTGAGAGTGAAAAAGAAGAACAGGTTCTTTGGATGACGCTCATTGCGAAACAGCTACCCAGCTATGAAAAGAAAAAATCGCCCAGAGAGTGGGCGATTTTCTTATTCAGCCAATTTCACCAACATGTGGGCAAGAGCATGCTGTTCCTCTTTCGTGCCAACCTTCCATAACTCCTGCAGCAGCTGTTCTTCTTTATTGCGAGGTGTCACGTTCTCGGCAAGATAATCGGCAACCTTTTCAGCCGTTTTCGCAAGTTGTTCTTCATTCAGACCAGCAGTCTTGCCAAGCTTGATGCGTTTGTTTAAATAAGTTCGGAACCCATTAAAATCTCCAAGGATCTCATCCGCCTGCTGTGTATCCATTCGTTCGAGGGTTTCATCCACCTTGCTAGTATCGACTTCGCCATCTTTATGAATCATATGATCTTTTTCCATATAAAAACCTCCTTTTAACAGATCGTTATTCAATACCCTGAAGCCGGAATCTAGTAAACCTGGAGAAGAACATTCAGTAGAGAGGTTGAAAAAGGAAAAATTCCTAAAGCAGAATTTTTCCTTAGCTTGCAATTTAATAATTAGGCGAAAAGAGCTTTAATCAAAAAAGGTGCGGGCCACTTGGCCTGCACCTTTTTTGAGTCCGACATACGGACGATGGGAGGAGTATTCAATTGTTGCTATTCAATTTGCGCTCTGGGGTAAATCGATCTTAAATGTACCGATTTAAGACCAGCGTGCCTTGAGACAGCAGCGCGAATCTTCCTCCGCTTGCATAGCCAATGACGTATTCCGAAGTCGCCGTAAAGTCTTTCAACTCAACCAGTCCCTTCCTTACTAGTATTGGCCTTGCACTATATATATACCCGGGGTTAAATCACCGAAAACTCACTAAACTTAATAAAAAGTTGGTATTGTATCCAATAATAGGAAAATTAGATTTGTTTTTGTTCCTTCAGAAGATCGCGGATTTCTTTTAAAAGCTCTTCTTTAACATCAGGTGTCGGTGCTGCAGGCTTTGCTTCTTCCTTTCTCCTGTAGCGGTTGATGATTTTCACAAAGAAGAAAATCGCAAAGGCGGTGATGAAAAAGTTTACGACGGCTTGGAGAAACGAACCGTATGCAACCACTTTGTATGTAAGGTCAGAAAAATCTTTGCCGAAAGTAGCGAGCCCGACAAGCGGCATGATAATGTCATCGACAAGTGAAGAAACGATTTTCCCGAACGCAGCCCGATGATGACTCCGACAGCCAGATCCAGAACATTCCCCTTAAAGGCGAATTTTTTGAACTCATTCCACATTTAAGATACCCCCAAAATATAATATCTCTTATATTCTGCGAGATTGTAAGGCAAAAAGCAATAGGGCCTGCTCCCCTGAATGGTGGCAGACCCAGTGTGTTTTTGTTTTACTGAATCAATCTCATCTTTAGCGCTTTTACGGCCGCATCAATCCGGTTTTTGGCATCAAGTTTCTGGATGATTGCTGAAATATAATCACGTACGGTGTAGGAGCTGAGGTGAAGGGCTTCGGCCGCTTCATTGATGGAAGCACCTTCGGCAATCAGCTTTAGCACCTCACGTTCACGGATGGTCAGGACGGCGCGCTGGACGCCGAAAAGCTGGACGGCATCCTCATAATACTGATTCAGCAATTCACCGCCATATTGTCCGAACTTGATAAGGGCGGTGAGAGTTTGATTGTTGACGGTAAATGATGTATTTTCTCCACGGTCAAGCAGTGCGAGACCAATCAGTTTGTTTTCGGCAGGCACGTAAATTGGCAGGACGACCAATGATTTCAGGCTGTAATCGTGGACGTATTTTCCAGGCAGTATTTCAGCTGCATCTTCGATAAAAATCGGTTTTGAATGGCTGAAATGCTTTAGGTATTTTGTCAGCAGCGGAAATCCGGCAATGCTTTCCTTGATATGCTGCACAGATCCTGTATTGACGTTATGGGCATGGACGCCGACACCGCTGTGCTCCCCCGGGGAATAAATGAAAAGGGCGCAGCGTGAGAATGGCAGATAATCGACCAAACCCTGGGTGATCATTTTAACCGCTTCCGATGCACTTTGAGAATGGATCAGCCGCTGCTGGAACAGAAGGGTGGCATCCTTCCATTCAAGCTCGCTTTCCAGGTGATTGAGCTTCATCTGTTTCAGATACATTTTTCGAAGCGTCTCTTTTTGTTCCTCTGTCACGGTCTCCGCTTTCTCCTTCACACAGATTAACAGCGTTTCAGTCAGGCAGGGAATCGAAATAATTTGAGGGTGATCCTGACCTGGTGACAACAATCTGGAAAGCGCCATCGCCAGGTCTGAAGCATGTTCCGCTTGAAGTCCTTCACACATGGTGACCAGCTGTTCATTCGCCACCAGTTCATCAGCACATACAACTTTGTTAACCTTGCATTGTGATTTTTCATTGCGGATGACCGCCAGCCATTTGCTCGGAACTGCACGCAGACTCAACATCATCTTCAGCCATTTGTCATCCTGGTATTCCAGCTGCTGCGTGTGCAGGACCTTGTCGAGAATTTTTGTAAAAAAACCTGGACCGCTTGATGCTCAAGGAATCCAGCATTTTCTCTTTTTAAAACTTTATGAAATAAGTTTTCAACTGCACTGATCAGAAAGATGGAGTCAAAATCATCGACAAATTCGGGATGGCGCTTTTGCCATCTAAGGACTAATAAATGGATAAAATCATTTGAAGATTCAAAAGTGTTCTGTGAAAGGTTATTGAAGCCATAGACAATCATGCTTTCAAACTCAGATACAAGCTCGTTTTGCCAGGCTTTCATGTCCTTCTTTAGATGGGACCATTCTTTAAGAAACGGTTTCTCGCATTCTTTTAAAAGAAATAAACCTTTCATGGCCAAATCCTCAATCTTATGTTCCATCAGGCAACCTCACTCTCAAATTCTGGTAAAATAACATTCGTTTAAAAATTCAGATTTTTGTCCGTCACTACTTTATACCCCGTCATTTAACGGGGTTAACACGTTATTAACGATTTTTTTCGGAGTTGTAGGCTTGATTTATCGGGGATATGTTATAAGTAAGAATTAATTTTGAATTTTAAAAATATTTAAGTGGAGGTGGCTTCCTTGAACGGAGCTGTCGTAATGGAAAGCAAGACGAATAAGAAGGTTTTCTGGGGTGCCCTGGCAGCAGGACTTCTTGCGCTTGGGGTCCTGCTGGTGTCATTCGGTTTATCGGGTGTCGCATATGCAGTACCGATTGCCGGTGTAGGTGATTTTTATGTAGAGTTTGACAAGCTTGAAGGTGAGGGCTATAAGTTCTATCCAAAACTTGGTGAAACGAGCAGTTCAGATGCAACGCCACAAGGAACGAATATCATTGAAAAACTAACGATCGACAACCTGCAATTATACAAGGATTTTCAGGTAGGCGGGGAATGGATTCGGGTGAAAATTCAGGCTTCAAAACCTGTACAAATTTCCGGACTTCAGCATGATGCTGGCTTGATTGAGGCGAACGCCAAGTTCCAAAACCTTGCGCTTGCAGAAAACAACAGCACGGACTGGACAAAGCAATTCCAGCAGACATCAAGCACCATCATCCTTGAGGATGCCAAGCTGAAGACACATTACTTATTCCAGGAAACCATTAATATGGCCGGCATGAAACTGACAGTGGAAAAAATCGATAAGAAATAATCGAGGTGATATGTAATGGTTTTTAAAAAATGGAGGCATACAAGGCCTTTTTTTGGAGCGATTTTAACAGTCTTAAGCGGCCTGATGATATTATGGGTGCCATTGAACCTGTATCTCAGCACCTTTCTCCCAGGATCAGTTGCCGTCATCGGCTTGCTGTTTGGCGGGCTGATCACGCTGATGGGACTGATGTCCTTCTTTTTGCCAAGTGCCTCCAAAGCATTGGGCATTATCGTGATTTTCTTGTCGATCCTATCCGTCATCGGCGCTCTGGGCGGCTTTCTGTTCGGAACGGTATTCGGAATCATCGGCGGGGCTTTGCTGACAGCCTGGCGGATGGTGCCTGCGGAAGAAACAGCGGGAACACCAAGTTCTGACGTGCCGGCGCAATCTGCCAAAACTGGTTAAAGGGGAGACAATATGAAGCTAGTAAAACATCGATTATTTTTAATAGTGATGAGTATTCAGCTTGCTGCATTATCATTATTCCCTTTTATCGGAAAAGCAGATGCAGCCGTCACTGACGCAGAGGGTTTCATTATCCAGGCTGATAGAGTAGTAGGAGAAAATATGAAAGCAATGGTTGTGGCCGGCGAGACATCCGGCTCAAATGCCAAGCCGATGCTGCGGATTACGTACGATTCCGCACAGATTTATGGCATGAAACTGATAAAGCAGTTCGCGACTCCTGGAGGGACTGTAAGCATCACGATGAAAGCAAGCGGTCCGGTTACTATAAAAGGAATGCAGGTCGATGCCAGTGCCATTTCATTCAAAGGAGCCTGCGTCCATGCTGCTAAGGTAATCCCGAATGCCGCACTCGAAGGAGTGACGATGGTCGCCCATTATATGAAAGCAGCCAACAGCAGCCTCGACCAGCTTAAGCTGCAGACAGTAAATGGCCATGGCGGAGTCCAGAAACCGGGTACCTTGAAAATTTTGCAGGATCTCGGATCGATGCCATTTGAACAGATGAATAAGGAAATCAAGAAAATCACATCCGGACAATTGCCTTTAACATGTGAAGGCGCTTCTGAGGAAGATTCTGAGGTAGTGGAGGATACAGTAGGGGCAGTGACACAGCCAGTCGATGACCTCCTAGACGAAGTAACCGACCCGCTTGATGGAACAATTGGAAAAGTCACCGATCCTCTCGATGATACTGTGGGGAAAGTGACAGACCCGCTGAAAGACACGATTGACAAGCTAACAAATCCACTAGAAGATACTATTGGCAAAGTGACAGACCCGCTAAAAGATACGGTAGGGAAGGTGACAGATCCACTTAAAGGTACAATAGGAAAAGTAACTGGCCCGATAGAGGGTAAGGTCGATAAGGTGGCGACTCCTGTGGAAGAGGCTGTCGGCAAAGTAACTGAGCCTGTAAAGGATGTCGTCAAGGGAACGACGGACACGGCAAAAAAAGTGACAGAACCTGTAGTCGAGCCCGTCAAGAAAACAGTGGATGAAACAGCTAAAACTGCGTGCGAAAAGCTGGAGGCAGTGAATGGCGGATGGATTACAAAGGAGCTGGCGCTCGAATTGATCGACAAAGCGCTCGCAGAAAATAAAATGCTTGATGAATTGTGCCCGACAGACGCAACATTGACAAAACAGCTTGAAGAATGGACAGAGGGGATGCTTGATTCTCTCGGACTTCTGTCACTTCTCGGGTTGAACCCAAGCGAAGAAGACCAGCTCAAGAAGTTGAGGGAGGCCATTTTAAAAGAGCCTGATGGATCGATCATAGACTTTTAATTTTTACACAACAAAGGCAGAGGATGATTCCTCTGCCTGTTTAATATTTTATTGCAAATGACTTATAGGTTTCGGTTTTCTCTGTTTCGTTCACTTCAATATGGTCAACAGTGGAGAAAGGATTGCCCCTGCGTACCTCATCAATGAACTTTTCAAGGTCAGCTCTAGAACCAGAAGCAAGAATTTCCACGCCGCCTTCCTGAAGATTCTTTACCCAGCCCGTAACACCAAACTGAATTGCTTTCATTTGAGTATAATACCGATACCCCACACCCTGAACCTCACCAGTCACAATAATTTGTAATTGGATCAAGACGTCGCCCCCAGATAAACGAATAGGTTAACAATATATCTATGTTTTATGTAATAATTTCTTGGTAACTTTATTATAGCACAGTGCTTTGGGGTACATAAGCTGAAAAACAAGGAATGCCTATAATAAAGACATTCTTCATGGATGTGCAGAAAATCATTTTTCAAAAATAAGGAGAGTGTCGCCGTTGCATTACCCCAAACGGCAGAAGGAAAGGAAAAAGGGAAAAAGGAAAGCCGTTGCATTCCCCCAAATGGCAGAAGGAGAGGAAAAAGGGTAAAAGGAAGACAGTTATATTGCCTCAACGGCAGAAGGGATCGCGAACTGGCGAGAAGTTAAAAAAACAGCCGAACAAAATGTCCGGCCGTTAGCTTAAATATATCCAATCTTACAACGCCCAGTCTCCATTTCGGAACACTGGCTCAGCATTTCCATCAGCGGTGATGCCGTCGATGTCCATTTTATCGGAGCCGATCATGAAGTCGACGTGCGTGATGCTTTCGTTCAGTCCGTTTTCAGCTAGTTCTTCTGAAGACATTCTCTTGCCGCCTTCAACGCAGAATGCATAAGCACTGCCGATTGCGAAGTGATTTGACGCGTTTTCATCAAACAATGTGTTGAAAAACAGTACGTTTGATTGTGAAATTGGCGAGTTGAAAGGTACAAGGGCAACTTCACCAAGATAGTGTGAGCCTTCGTCCGTAGCCACAAGCTGCTTGAGGATTTCTTCGCCTTCCTCAGCTTCGACACCTACGATTTTTCCATTTTCAAAAGTAAGCTTGAAGTTGTCGATGATGTTTCCGCCGTAGCTAAGCGGCTTCGTGCTTGATACATAGCCGTTCACGCCAGTTTTCAACGGTACAGAGAAGACCTCTTCAGTCGGCATGTTTGCCATGAACTCGTTGCCTTGCTCGTTCACGCTGCCAGCACCAACCCAGATATGCTTTTCAGGAAGCTCAACTGTCAGGTCTGTGCCTGGTGCTTTATAATGAAGCTTCTTGTAACGCTTGCTGTTCAGGTAATCAACTTTTTCATGAAGGGAAGCGTCATGGTCTTTCCAAGCTGCGACCGGATTTTCAGTATCCACGCGGACTGCCTTGAAGATTGCATCCCAAAGCTTCTGAACAGCTGTTTCAGCAGTCTCCTCAGGGAACACCATTTTTGCCCATCCTTCAGAAGGAACCGCAATGACTGTCCAGCTTACTTTATCGGATTGTATGTATTTGCGATATTTAGAAAGAGCCGTTCCGGCAGCTTTCTGGAAGCTTGCAATACGCTCAGACTTCACACCTTTCAAAAGGTCAGGACTTGAAGAAACGATTGACATGAATGCCGCTCCATTTTCCGCAAGCTCTTCCACTTCGCGCGCGCGCCATTCCGGATACTCGTTGAAAGCCTCATCAGGTGCAAGATCATATTTTGTTCTGTTAACAGTGTCATCATTCCAGTTTACAACGACGTTTTTAGCGCCTGCTTCGTATGCCTTTTTCACCACAAGACGGACAAACTCAGCTGAATCAAGCATGGTATTGATGACAAGCGTCTGGTCCTTCTGGATGTTAACGCCAACCTTGACAGCAAGGTCTGCATATTTTTCTAAATTCGTTTGGAAATCACTCATTTATTTCGCCCCTTTTCTGAATCTTCTTTTATATTGTAACGATTTTATAGGAAAAAAGAAACTTAAGACATTCGACTTAACTAGATATTGATAAGTCTTCCTTTCTGTCTAAAATTGCTAGCCTATCAAACTGGCATCCTGGCAGCAGCGTAGGGTAAAATAGAGCGGTATACAAAAGGGGTATAGGAGGATTTTTTTACATGAAATTCGATGTTGTCTTGTTGCGGCTATCCGCGATTTACGCTTTCGTTGGCGCGTTCATGGGCTCGCATATGGCAGGTGCCGGAGACTATGCAATCCGCCCGGTCCATGCGCATATATTGGTTGTCGGCTGGCTGAGTCTATTTGCATTCTCCAGTTACTACCGTTCCTACGCGGTGCCGACAACTTCAAAACTAGCATTATTCCATGTCTGGACAGCAATCATTGGAAGCTTCGGCTTGACCTTGGGTATGTGGCTTTATAACGTGAAGCCATTCCCGCTGCCAGAAACATTCACAATGGTGTTTTATATCGTCGGTGGATCCACTTTGCTGCTAAGCTTTCTGCTATTTGTGTTCATGACATTCAAGTATAGCGATGCAAAGGTAAAATAATAGAGAAAAATCCATGCAGAAATAGGTTCTGCATGGATTTTGTCCGCTGGATAAGTTTCACTAATATATGGACCACTTTATCAGCCTATCAGCATCATTTCTTTAGTATATTGGCGAAAATAAAAATAATTCGACCACTTCTTCAAATTATTCGACCACATTTCAGAATAATTCGACCACATTTTGAATTATTTCGACCACATTTTCCAATAATTCGACCAACTCGATAATACTGCTTATATCTGAACTGTCATTCTCATGAAATCCCTGTTGCCTTCCTACTTTCATACATCCGGAACATCACCCAGAACAGCACCGCGCTTAAAACGGCGAGAATGCTCAAAATTGTGAAGGTCCAGCCATAGCCGATCCAAACAGTCAAAGGAATGCTGATTGGCGCGATCGTCCTGCCAATCGTATATCGCAATGAAGCGGCCGCAAAGTACTGGCCGCGCATTTGTTCAGGTGCCAGGTTGGAAATGAAGGTTTGCTGCAAACCTGCAGTCATCAGTTCAGCCAATGTGAATACAGCCATTGCTGCAATCAGCCCCCAAATCCAGCTCGTGGCACCGAACATCAATATCGCGACTGCATAAATGAGCGATGACAAAACAAACACATTCCGTTCGCGGAAACGAGTCACCCATCTCGTTACAACGACAGTAAAGAGGGCAACCAGCAAGCCATTTTCAGATAAAATTAAGCCAAATGCCTGCTCGCCATTTACTGTGAATACTTTGCTGCCGAGTTCGAGCACGGTTTGATTATGCACTGTATCCTTTGTATAAACAGGGAATAACAGATCAAGCTGCATGAACGTCTGAGCCGCTAAAATCCCTGCGATGATGAACATGAGAAAAATTTTATCCTGGACAATGACCTTGTAATCGGCAATTTGATCCTTTAGGAAGTCATACCATTTTCCATTCTCCGCACGTGCCTGCCTGGCTGAAGCAGGTACCGTTTCACGCGTCCATTTTGCGAGGACAAGCGCAAGCAGGATGGAGATAATCGCTACTGCTATCATTAATTCAAACCGATATTTTACATAAAAAATGGTTCCGAGAATCGGGCCGACTACAACGGCGATATTGATCTGTGTATAAAAAATCGCGAATACACTGCTGCGGTCTTTTTCCGGGACCACGTCCGCAACCATCGCCTGGCTGGCCGGCCAGTAAATGGAGCCGAACATACCGACGAGCGTAAAGCAGATGAACCCGAGCATCGGCGAGGTGAACCATGGTGAAACCGCGTAGGCAAAAACAAGGAAGGCAATTCCCTGGCCAAAAGCTGAGATCACCATCATCCGTTTGCGCCCGAACCGGTCAGCGGTATATCCGCCCATCAAATTGGCGAATACCGAAAAGACCTGGGATAAGACGAGCAGGAACCCCGCGTTGCCTTTCCCGAAACTTTCAGCAAAATATATCGTTAAAAACGGGAAAAACATCCAAAATGTTATATTCATTAAAGCTTCGCCAAACAAGCGAATCTTCAAGTTGCGATCCCAATCCCTAATCCTCATGATGTTTCTCCTTTTATATCTAAATAACAACAACGAATATCATACTACTTCTAAGGAATTTTTTACAAGATAAATTCAATCATCATCGCAAATGAAAAAGCGGCACACAATGGCCGCTTTTGACACAACTATTTTAATCCTTATCCTCCATCGCAGCTTTCAGCAAGTCTCCGAGACTGGTACCGAAATTTTCCTGGGATGGTGAGTATTTTTCCTTCAGCTTGCGCTCCTCCCGTTTGGATACGCCTTTTTTCTTCTTATCCTCGGCCTTTTCAACGACATTGCAGCGGCGGCACTGGAAGTATGCGCCTGCCTTGCCGTTGTGGATTTCCATCCGTTTGTGGCACTGAGGACAGCGTCTTTGCGAAAGCTTAGGGTCCTTATGTTTGCGGAAATTGCATTCAGCGCTTGAGCAGACGAGGATGCGTCCGTCCTTTGTCTTTCGTTCCTTCATGAACTCCCCGCATTCAGGACATTTTGAGCCAGTCAGGTTATGGGCGCGATAGGTCTTGTCGCTCGTCTTGATTTCTGATACAAGACGAGCGGTCTGCTCGCGGATTCGTTTCTTGAAAGCCTTAGGATCACCTTTGCCGCGTGCGATCTCTTCAAGTTCCTTTTCCCATTTTGCCGTCAGTTCTGGGGAAGTCAGTTCATCGTTTACCAGGTCGATGAGCTGCTTGCCTTTTTTCGTTGGATAGAGGCGGCCGTTCTGGCGTTCCACTACCTCAGACGAAATTATCCGCTCAATGATTTCAGCCCGTGTTGCTGGAGTGCCAAGTCCGAATTTCTCCATTTTTGCAAGGATATCCGATTCAGATAGGCGAAGCGGCGGCTCGGTCATCTTTTTATTCATAGTAATCTGGCCAACTGGGTAGCTCTTGCCTTTTTCCAGGTGTCCCAGTGATTGGGTACCTGCTTCATCATCGTCTTTTCCAAGAACCTTTTTAAAACCGAGCTCAAGAATATTCGTTTCCCGAGCTGACAGTGATTCTCCTTCGACATCGAAGTTGGCATGAACCACTTCATACTGATAAGCCGGGTAAAATAAAGCCAGGAATCGGCGGACGATTAAATCATATAGCTTCCGTTCATCCGGTGATAAATCAGCAAGGTGAAGCCGTTCCTCTGTCGGGATGATCGCATGGTGGTCGGTTACTTTTTCATTATTAAACACGCGGCGCGCCTGGACTTTTCCTTTTTGGGCAAGGGCAGGCTTCGCTTCGTCACGATAGCCTGACATGATTCCCTGCAGGCGGTCCGCCATTGTCGCTTCCATATCGGTCGTCAAATAACGTGAATCCGTCCTAGGTAGGTGACGAGCTTATGCTGCTCATATAGACCTTGCAGAACATTGGATGTTTTCTTGGCAGAGAAGCCGAAGCGTTTATTGGCATCACGCTGCAGTTCTGTCAGGTCATAAGGAAGCGGCTGAGGTTCTGATTTTTGCTTGCGATCCAGTGACTTCAACAAAGCTTTCTTATTGGAGAGCTTCTTTTGAATCTGTTCTGCTTTTTCTTTTGAAAAAATCCGTTTTTCGCCTTTATTTTCCCATTCAGCATTCAATGAGCCGACCTTCGCTGGATTGTCCAGTACTCCTTCGGCACGAACTTATTGATTTCATCTTCACGTTCCAGAACCATCGCGAGTGTCGGTGTCTGGACACGGCCGGCAGATAGGGGGTCCTTGAATTTCGTTGTCAAAGCCCTCGAAACATTCAGTCCGATCAGCCAGTCAGCTTCAGCGCGGCAGACAGCGGATTCATACAAGTCTTCAAACTGCTTTCCAGGTTTAAGATTTTTAAAACCGACCTTAATGGCGCGGTCTGTTTGCGATGAAATCCACAGTCGCTTGATTGGTTTCTTCCAGTTGATGCGCTGGAGAATCCATCTGGCAACAAGCTCACCCTCACGCCCAGCGTCAGTCGCGATGATGAATTCGCCGACATCCTTGCGTTCAGCAAGATGCTCAATTGCCTTGAACTGATGGCTCGTCTGCTTTATCACCTTCAGCCCCATTTTATCAGGATGATCGGCAGCTCCTCTAGCTTCCATACTTTATATTTTGGGTCATAATTCTCGGGCATCTTCAATTCAATCAAGTGGCCAAGCGCCCAGGTGACGATATATTGATTCCCTTCGAAATAGCTTTTATGAGTTTTATTGCAGCCAAGTACACGCGCAAGCTCGCGGGCAACACTTGGTTTTTCTGCAAGTACTAATGATTTCATGATTGCTCCTTTCAAAACGAAACAGTTTTGCTTATGCTTTATTTAGTATAAAGGAAATAAGAGATTTTTGGTAATGGGGGAGAGTATGAGCGACTATATAAAAGAAATCCGCATACTTATAGGCACCAGGCCATTCATTTTGGTGGGCTCTGCTGTGCTTGTTTTTAATAGGCAGTATGAGGTACTGCTTCAGCTAAGGACTGATACAGGCAAGTGGGGAATTCCAGGAGGCTCGCTGGGGCGGTCTCTTTTAAAAAGGCTCTTTTCTCAAACTTTGTTGCTATTTGACTACAAAATAGAATTTAATGCCCTATTTTTCTTCGTAAAGTTGACACTTTTGTGAGAAAAGAGCATGCAAACTTAATACCGACCTGCAAAATGGCCGTATATGACGTTAAAATCGGCTTTAGGATTTTAACAACACTCTTTACGAAAACAGCCTTTAAAAAAGAAGGGGAAGTAATCGATATCTATCGTATGATGGTTCACCCAGACTTTTTCCGCAGAGGAGTTGCTCAAAAGCTAATCGCTCAATTAGAACATATTGGGTACTCTGAAATGATTGTTTCAACCGGGGCAGCGAACACTCCGGCTGTGAAGCTTTACGGAAATCTTGGCTTTGAGCGGCAGGATGACTCCGTAGTCGGTAATGGACTTGTGCTTGCCAATTTTTAAAAGCGACAGGTTTAAAGTTGAATTAAGAATTTCGGGTTCGAGAAAACGTAACAATGTCTATTCAGCTATAGCATCAAAAAAGGTCCTGGCGCTGAGCTAGGACCTTACCGTATTACTCTTTTACATAAACCGCTGTGCCCGTAGCGATGCACATCATCATGCCTTCCCTTAATGTTTCAAAATCAAGGTCGACACCGATTACGGCATTAGCACCCATTCGGCGGGCTTTATCTTCCATCTCGCGAATCGCAATTTCCCGGCCTTCTGCCAGTTTGTTTTCGTAAGCCGAACTCCTGCCTCCGATCACATCAGTAACACTTGCAAGGAAGTCGCGCACCACATTTGCACCCATAATTGCTTCCCCTGAAACTATTCCTAGATATTTCTCGACTTCCTTTCCCTGCAAAGTCGAAGTTGTAGTTACGATCATATTTATATTCCTCCTCAATTTTTATATCCGGCTGTTAAAAAGCTGTGAATGACTACATATACGATTACCTTAGGAAAAGGTTTCAATCAAAAAAAGAACCCGGCGATTGTGCGCCAGGTCCTGCAATATTTACACTTCGTCTTCCTCTACACGATTTTTGAACGCCTCCTGGACGACGAGGAATTCCTCATCTTCCTGCGCTTCGGTCTCAGGCCGCTTTGCTTTTAGTGCACCTGATGGCAGGTCACCGGGATGGCCCTTTTTCTTGTGGTTGAATTCTTTGCCTCTGCTCATTCATGAACCCTCCTTTCTTATCCAAAGTAGTTTTTCCTGTTGGGACCTGAAATATAAAAAATCAGTTGCATATGATTGTATAGATACAAATTTTTACGAAAGAAAGGGCGGCTTAAATGGACGAAAAATTGTACGCTCAAGATTTGGTTGAGTGCCCGACTGTTTTTTGCGCGAACCGTGATGACCAGGCTCCGCTTTTTACAGCAGATGCCTTGATTAATGGTGACATTAGAAAGGTTAACCTTGAGGATTATCGGGGAAAATGGGTGATCTTATTTTTCTACCCAAGCGATTTTACCTTTGTCTGACCGACAGAATTGGCGGCGGTCGCCGCTGTTTACCCTTATATCCAGTCGCTGGGGGCTGAATTGCTGGCCATCAGCACAGATAGTGTTTATTCGCACAAGGTGTTTAAGGAAACTTCTCCGTCATTGAAGAATGTTACGTATCCAATGGTAAGTGACAGGACACAAGTCATCAGCCGTGCTTATCGTGTTCTGGATGAAACGGCCGGAGCCTGCTTCAGGACATCGGTTTTCATCGATCCGGAGGGCATTATCAGGGCAAAGCTTACCTATCCCAGGAATGTCGGCCGCAATCTTCCTGAGCACGTAAGGATGTTGCAGGCTTTCGAGTATGCCAAGCAAACGGGCAAAGGTGTGCCGGCGAACTGGGTGCCCGGCCAGCAAGGAGTCAGTACAGACCCATCCAATATCGGGAATATTTAAACCAGCAGGCTCTGTTAAACAGGGCCTGTTTTTATGTTCAGGTCCAGCGTAAGTCGGGGTTGATCAAGGCGCTTGCGTTTTTCGTGCTTGTCTGTGACCAGCATCACAATTCGCCGATAAAATTGTCACAAATTCTCTACAAAAATCTTCGATATCACTCACAAAGTTTTTTTAAAATAGAATTGAGATTATGTTAAGAATTTCACAAAGATAAATTAGGAGGAACCGAAGATGGAAGAGGTCCTGATATTAAGCCGGATCCAGTTTGCAGTTACTGTGTTTTATCACTTCTTATTTGTGCCATTAACGATTGGTTTAGTCATTCTCGTCGCCATCATGGAGACAAAGTATGCGCGTACCCTTGACCAGACGTATAAACGAATGGCGGACTATTGGGGAAAGTTGTTTGCCATCAATTTTGTGCTTGGCGTGATTACCGGCATTACGATGGAATTCCAATTTGGCACGAACTGGTCCGAATACTCAAAGTATATGGGAGATATTTTCGGGTCGCCGCTTGCGATTGAAGCTCTGGTCGCCTTTTTCCTTGAATCGACCTTCATGGGCATCTGGCTTTTTGGCAAGGATAAGTTTTCACCGAAGCTGCGGGCGTTTTCAATTTGGATGGTGGCCCTTGGCACGAATATTTCCGCGCTGTGGATTATCACAGCAAATGGTTTCATGCAAAATCCAGTTGGTTATGTCCTAAACAATGGCCGTGTCGAGTTGGAAAGCTTTTCAGAGCTTGTCACCAATCCGTATGCCTGGTATATGTTCGTACATACAGTTGTGAGTGCTTATATTGTCGGAGCGTTCTTCATGATGGCGATCAGTGCTTATCATCTGCTTAGGAAAAATGAAACAGTATTTTATAAAAAGTCATTTAAGTACGGTTTGGCGATGGCGTTGTTTTCGGCAACTTTGACGCCATTCATCGGCCACCAGTCCGGTGTGTTCGCAGCTGAAATGCAGCCGGCAAAAGGCGCAGCGATGGAGGCCGTCTGGGAAACACAGAAGGATATGCCATTCCATTTGATCCAGATTCCCGACCAGGAAAACGAGCGCAATGCTTTTGAGGCCATCAGCATACCGAAGCTGGGCAGCTTCTTCTATACAAACTCCTTTGATGGGGAAGTCACTGGATTGAAGGATATCCCCAAGGATGAACGGCCGAATGTGGAACTGGTCTTTTATGCCTTCAGGGTCATGGTAGCACTTGGAGTCTTTTTTATGGCTGTATCGTGGTACGGTTTTTATCTTTACCGGAAAAATAAATTAGAGAACTCACCTCGGTACTTGAAGCTGGTTCTTTACTCTGTGTTGCTTCCGTACCTGGCGATCAATGCCGGATGGATGGTAGCAGAGGCGGGACGACAGCCATGGGTTGTGTATGGTTTGATGAAAACATCGGAGGGTGTATCGCCAATCGCGTTGTCCCAGGTGGTATTCTCTTTGGCGGCGCTCGTCATTTTCTATACGGTTCTTCTGATAGCAGATGTTTATTTGATCATCAAATACGCGAAAAAAGGTCCTGAATCAGAGGTTAAATATGGACTCGAAGGAGGCGTGAAGCATGTCTCATGATACACTTGCAATCATTTGGTTCGGTTTGTGGGGATTGATTTGGACGGTTTATTTTATCCTCGATGGATATACTCTTGGAACTGGAATGCTGTTCCCGTTCATTGCGAAAAACCGCCAGGAGCGCAACCAGCTCCAGGAGGCAGTTGGTCCATTCTGGGGCGGGAATGAAGTCTGGCTGATTACCGCCGGGGGAGCGACATTCGCGGCATTTCCGGCTGTCTATGCCGATATGTTCAGCTTTTTGTACACACCGTTATTCCTGGTGCTCATCGCCTTGTTCATCCGAGCTATAGGGCTCGAATTCATGCATAAGGATGACAATCCGCTCTGGCAGGCAGCATGCAAATGGGGCTTTTTCAACGGCAGCTTCTTGATCGCTTCTTATTCGGAGTGACCTTTGCCAACTTGTACCGCGGATTATTGATCGGCGCCAATGGCTATGAAGGCAATTTGTTCAGCCTGTTGAACGGCTACGGAATTCTGGGAGGATTGCTGTTTGTCTCCTTGTTTCTGCTATCAGGATCTTTATGGATTCAGCTGAAGACAGCTGGGCAAACTGCGGTACGAGCATACAGGTTTTCACGAATTTTAGCTGGTGTGGCCCCAGCAGTGTTGTCACTGTTTTTCCTGGCAACTGTAAATAGGACTCCATTGCTCAACAACTACTCAGAGCACCCAGTCCTTTGGATTGTACCGGTTATCGCACTGTCTGCGATGCTAGCGGCAGCATACTTTATTTTTAAAAAGAAAATCGGTTATGCCTTTACGGCAGTTTGCGTGACCATTTTTACAAAAATGGCCTTCGGCTTCGTCGGGATGTTCCCGAATATGCTGCCATCCAGAATCGACAGCGCCTATAGCGTCACCCTTTTCGATGCCGCCGGAAGCAAACTCAACCTGACCATCATGTTCATCGTTGCGGTCATTTTCGTGCCAATCATCATAGCTTATCAGTCCTGGAGTTATACACTATTCAAGGACAAAATCCTAAAGGAAAGCGCAAAGGGATATCAATAATGAAAGGCGTCTGGTTAGCCAGACGCCTTATTTCTGTTTTTAAGCATATTCGCATTATTAGACATTTCAAGTAAAGAGCAAGAACAAAATGTCTAATAAAAGAGGTTTAATAGACATTTCAGGCAAAGAGCAGTAGCGAAATGTCTAATAAAAGAGGTTTAATAGACATTTCAAGGGAAGAACAGGAACGAAATGTCTAATAAAAGAGATTTAATGGACATTTCAAGGAAAGAGCAAGAGCGAAATGTCTAATAAGAGTTCCTTACTGGTTAAAAGATTGAAACAAAAAGACCTATTAGATCAGAACTCTAATAGGTCTTTGATAATTATTAATATTTGTACATGGTAGGCTGGAACTCTGCTGTTGGGCCACCGTTTCTTTCAATTACGGTATTCTCCTTCTGCAGATACCCGGCATAGGCTTTGTTCCACTTTTTAACCGCCACAAATGATAACGCGATTGTAACTGCGAGTATACCCAGTATTACTGGCCAAAATGCTGGAGATACATAACCGCCGGCGTATGCCAAACCGATTGGGGAGAATACAACATAAAGGATGGCAACGAGCGCAAGCAGGATCACAGATACAGGCAATGTGTATTTCCATGGCACCATGTCGACAGCTGCTTCGGAGCGGAAGGTATATGGCGTCGTTCTCGGTTTCCAGAATCCGATCGCGAGCATGATGGCGACTTCAACCACGAATAGAATTGCGTAAATGTGGATGAAATGGATTGGAACAACAAAACTGAACAGGTGCTGTGTGCCCCAGACGACATATAGTAGGTGATGACGTGGAAGATAATCACGACTTTTGCTGCAAGGGAAGGGACTCGTTTTGTAAAAATCCCTACCAGCAAAATCGCGATAATTGGAATGTTGAAGAAGCCTGTGAATCTTCTGATTAAATCCCATAATCCTTCCGGTGCGTTCATCAGTAGCGGAGCAATGCACAATGACACGATAGCCAGCAGTGTCCCAGCTATTTTACTTACCGAAATTAATTTCCCGTCATCTGCTACACTGTTGAAGCGTGCTTTATAAATGTCGAGTGCGAACATCGTCGCGGCGCTGTTCAATAACGAATTGAATGAACTTAAGACGGCACCTAGCAGGACGGCCAGGAAGAAACCTGACATCCAGTTCGGCAATACATCAGATATCAATGAAGGGTAGGCGAGATCGACGGACTTCAAGCCATCACCATACATATGAAAGGCGATGACACCGGGAATCATCATCGTCAGCGGCACAAGCAGTTTGTAAAAGCCAGAAATCAATACGCCCTTCTGCCCCTCGGCAAGACTTTTTGCGCCGAGGGTTCGCTGGATGACATATTGGTTCGAAGCCCAGTAGAAGAGATTAGCGAATATCATTCCGGTGAAAATCGTCCCAAATGGTACTGAATCCTTCTCTGTTCCGATTGAATTCATTTTTTCAGTATTGGTTGTGGCGATTTGCTTCATCCCATCTCCGATATTGCCGTCACCCAGTGCTATTAAGCCAAGGATCGGCACCAGCAAACCGATGATGATCAAGCCGACTCCATTCAAAGTATCAGAAATCGCAACTGCTTTAAGGCCGCCGAAAATCGCGTAAATCGCACCTATGATTCCGATGATCCAAATGACGATCCAGACTGAAGCTTCATAGGAAATTCCGAACAACTCAGGAACGTTGAATAACTGCAATACGGCTAGGGCACCTGAATATAGCATAGATGGTGCGGTAACGAGTATGTATCCTAGCATAAATAGCAGGACGGTATATTGTCTGACACCTTCATCAAATCGCTTGCTTAAAAACTCAGGAAGCGTGGTAAAGTTCCCGCCTAGATATTTCGGAAGCAGGTAGGTGGCCATGATAATAATCGCGAAAGCTGCGGTTACCTCCCATGCCATGTTGGATAGATTGGTTCTGTAAGCTTGTCCATTCAGGCCGACCAGCTGTTCAGCAGAAAGGTTCGTGAGCAGGAGGGAACCAGCAATAAAAGCGCCCGTCAGGCCTCGTCCTGCTAGAAAATAGCCTGCAGAATCACTGACTTCGCCTTTCGTCTTTATATAAGAATACCAGGCTACGAGTCCCATGAAAAAAGCGGCCGAAATCAGAGTGAATCCAATACCCCCAATAATCATTAGTTGACACCCCTTGTTGTGTAATTATTTTACATACTAAATAGCCTGCCTGCTAACTCTTTAAACCTTTAGTGTAATAAAATATTCTTTTGCCAAATATTAAATTAGAAAATACTGGATTTAAGTAATATAATGATAGTAGAAATACTGAAATTAATGATGTGGAGTGGTTCAGATGGATTTTTCAATGGTGGTGTCGGAGGATCGAATCAAGCGTGCTTACAGGGACGGAGAGTTTGAAAATTTGCCTGGCTACGGGAAACCGTTGAACCTGGAAGATATGTCAGCCGTTCCAGAGGATCTGAGAATGGCCTACAAAATGCTGAAAAATGCCGGTTTCTCTCCGGAAGAACAGCGGTTAAGGCAGGAAGTGATGTCAATCGAAGACCTGATCCGCACCTGTGAAAATCCAGATGAGAAAAACAGGCTGAACCAGGAACTTAGCCAGAAGCTTCTTAGGTACAATAAAATCATGTCGAGTCGGGGAGCTAAAACAAATTCATCCCTGTTTAAAAATTATGAACGGAAAATAGAAAAAAAGCTTTTATAAAAGTAAAGGGCCAGGCGGAGTATATCCAGCCTGGCCCTTCTGTTATAAAATTTCACATCGAGAATTGTCCAGCTCCAGCGCCTCGAGGGGCTGAACAAGGCGCTTGCGCTTTTCTTTTTACGCTCCGAGCGTTTTGATTTTTTCTGCAGCAGCTGCTGTTTGGCTGACATATGCTGCGATTGTCTCGTTATCGTCGTTCAATGTTTCAATCGTTGCATTCATTTCCTCCAGGCCTGCGGTTGCCTGCTCGATAATGGCAGCTAACTCACGTGTTGATGCTTCGACATCACCTGTCTGGTTTTTGACATCACTGACGGTTAGCTCAAATTGGCCAAATTGGTTTGTCAGCTCACGAAGTGTACCGCTGACTTCTGCGAAGAAACCGGAAACCTCTTCGACTGCGGAACGGCTTTCTGCCAGCTTTTCGCTGCTGTCGTTCATTTTTTCCAGAGCTGAAGAGTTTGTTTCATTGACAGAAGTAAGGTTCTCGGTAATCTGGATTGCAGTTTCTTTTGTCATTTCCGCCAGCTTGCGGATTTCGTTGGCAACGACTGAGAAGCCTTTGCCAGCTTCTCCGGCGCGTGCGGCTTCAATCGAGGCATTGAGGGCAAGCAGATTAGTTTGCTCCGTAATGTTGCGGATGTTGACAATGAATCCATTTGTTTCCTCGATTTTCTTCGTGAGCATGGAGAATGTCTGGCTCAGCTCGGAGATCGAAGCAGCAAGCTCTTTCATGTCGCCCTGAAGCTCGTTGATTTTTACAGAGCCGCTTTCGGAAGCCTTAGCTGCCTGCAAAGTATTGTCAGAGAGCAGGACAGACATATCCGACATTTCATCCATTCTTTGCTTCGTCAGTTCTGCATTCTCCGAGATTTGATTGATTTGTTCCGTCTGCACCTGGCTGCCAGCAGAAATTTCATTTACGGCGATTTTCATTTCTGTCTGAGAGGTAAGGTGTGTCTGGATTTGCTCGTTGATTTTGCCAAGACTCTCCGTTACGACAAGGAGTTCACCATGGAGCAAAGCGCTGTGCTGCTCTTTACGGGCCTTTTCGTTTTCAGAATCAGCAAGGAAGGTCTCCAGCGATTTAAAGGCAGCCTTGTTCAAACGGATCAAGACGAACAGGACGGCGCCGATCAAAATATAACAAAGTAAAATCGCCGTGAAGGTGCTGCTTAAAAAGTCCTGGTTCTCTGTCGCCAGCATGGTGTTCATGACAACGGCAACAAGGCCCAGGCTGAATCCGGTAACAAAGATTTTTATATCAAAATGGATGGCTGAAAAGACCGCCAGGAACAGAAGGACGAGCAAAAATGCACCATTTCCTCCGAACATTCCGATATAAAAGAAGTGATGAATGAAAATAGCAGCAAAAGCGGCATAAGGGAACCATGACTCCTTCTTAAGCCAAAGCTGGAAGATCAGGAAAAACAGGACAAAAAATGATAATTCACTTACATAAACCATCGTTTTAATAATTGGTTCTTTTTCGATGAGAGTATATACAGCTGTCGCAATCAAGGATACCGAATAAGTGCTGAGCATCAAGATGTTTTTCTTTTTCGTATCCTGTCTGTTGAGATTTTGAATAGCCTCCACATAAAAGCCTCCTTAGAAGTTCTTTGTATTTATATTTATTATATCGGCATAAAAAATCTGAATCTTTATTGTTTGCGAAAAATTATTTTTAGTCGCCATCACTTAAGATTTTTTAAAATATGTCGAAATAAAAAGAGATATTATGACAGTTATAATCTAGAGACACAAATAGAAGTAAAGCAGACAGGGGAGTCGTACATGGATAAGTCGTCGATCATTGGTGTCATATTAGCGATCATTGCGGTAGGAATCGGGATGGTGTTCAAAGGTGTAAGTGTGGCCGCCCTTGCCAATCCGGCAGCGATCTTAATTATATTGGTGGGTACTGTTGCAGCGGTGACAATTGCCTTTCCTGCAAAAGAATTGAAGAAGGTGCCCAAGCTTTTCAAGATTTTATTCAAGGAACAGGAAAGTGCGGATTTACCGTCATTGATCCGTTTATTTTCTGAATGGGCCCAGCTGGCTCGTAAGGAAGGTTTGCTTGCACTTGAAGCGAAGACAAGTGAAATCGATGATGAATTTTTAAAGAATGGTTTATCGCTTGCCGTGGATGGCCAGAGTGCAGACTACATCAGGGACGTTTTAACAGAAGAAGTGGAAGCGATGGAAGAACGCCATCTTTCCGGAGCGGCCATTTTTACACAGGCTGGCACTTATGCCCCGACACTTGGTGTTCTTGGAGCGGTAGTTGGTTTGATTGCGGCGCTAAGTCATATGGATAATACCGACGAGTTGGGAAAAGCGATCAGTGCGGCATTCGTCGCGACATTGTTGGGGATTTTCACTGGTTATGTTTTATGGCATCCATTCGCCAATAAATTGAAGAGGAAATCAAAGCAAGAAGCACAAGTGAAGTACATGATGATAGAAGGAATTCTCTCAATCCTTGAAGGGGAAGCACCAAGAGTGATTGAGCAGAAGCTTGCTTCTTATCTGCCTGCAGGCGAACGGAAACTGATCCTTGAGGAAAGCGGCGTGGCGAAGGATGAGTAGGAAAAGGAAGAAAAAGCATCACGAAGAGCATATGGATGAGTCCTGGCTGATACCGTATGCGGATCTTCTTACCCTCCTGCTGGCACTATTCATCGTTCTGTTTGCGATGAGTTCTGTTGATGCCGTCAAGTTCCAGCAGCTTTCAAAGGCATTCAATGATGTATTTGCCGGAGGGACAGGGGTGTTTGAGTTCCAGAGCCCAATGCCTGAGGGACAAATGGAATCGCCGGATGAGCGCAAGGAAGATGTCGAAAAGAATGACGAGGAGAAGGCCGATGTTGCCAAGGATCAAATGGAGCTTTTGGCGATTCAGCAGAAGGTCAATTCTTATATAGAAGAAAAAAAGCTGACAGATAAACTGGAGACGAAGCTGACGGATGAGGGTCTGCTGCTGACGATTCGTGACAATGTCCTGTTTGAATCAGGCAGGGCGGAGGTGCGCACATCCGATATGAATATCGCCAACGAAATTGCGGACTTGCTGGTCATGGAACCGCCGCGGAATATCATCATCAGCGGACACACAGACAATGTGCCAATCAGGACCGCAGACTATGAATCCAACTGGGAACTAAGCGTCATGCGTGCTGTCGAATTCATGAAAATCATTTTAAAAAATGAACAGCTTGACCCGCGCTGGTTCAGCGCCAAGGGCTTTGGGGAATTCCAGCCAGTGGCTACAAACGATACCTTCGAGGGCAAAGCAAGAAACCGTCGGGTAGAGATATTAATCCTTCCACGGACAAGCAATAATCCGGGACAATAAGACGAAGAACCGCTGCCAAGCTGTATGGCAGCGGTTTTTGTTTTCTTATAAGAAAGTATAAAACTTTTT
>NZ_BAUW01000050.1 GCF_000517385.1 Mesobacillus boroniphilus JCM 21738
CGCTAGTGGGAAATTATAAAATATTTTCAATGTGGATAACTATCCAGGTTTTCTTAATCCAGCTCCAGCGCTTGTCGGGGCTGAACGAGGCGCTTGCGCTTTTTGTTCCTTCACATGGGTTTTTCAATAGAGAGGAAAACGGGAATGACGATCAGGTGAAACTTTCGGGATTCTGATACGTCTAAGTAACAGGTAATCATCACGTTTATGTTAAAATAAACATGATTAGGGGGGGCCTTTTTATGATAACAGGTTTTGGCGGCTTTGCGCTGACCAGCATTCTAACACATCTTGTTTTTATCGCGATTTCATGGTGGGCTCTGCAAGCACTCCATTTTGATAAGCTGCTTCGGGCAAACCATGTTCTTCAAGCCCGAGTTTTATATATTCTAGCTTCCATCGCACTGGGAGCCACAGTAAGTAATTTCTTCCTTGATTACCTCCAATGGTCACAGCAGCTTCCGATGATTTTTCAGTAACAACTTTTAATATAGCTGCTGTTACTTCTAAACAAATTGGTAAAAAATTAGGTCTTCATACATGTTTCCAAAACGCGAAAACTTGAGTATCATTGTTTTTGTGATTGTTTTTTAGGTATGCATGTTTGGGTTTTCACAAACAATGAACACCCGGCAAAGTTGGTACATAGAATAATGTCAAAAAGTGACGAGAATTCCCAAGTATGCGATTTGCTCTCCTGGTAAGAATGGTAATAAGGGGAGAGTGAAAGACATATGAAGAAGATTCCATTTATTTTATCAATTTTTGGCATTATTGGTTTTATTGTGCTTCAAGCTGGGAATAAGACGACTGTAGCTGACGCTGATCATGAAATAAAACTCTGGCCTCCGTTTTGCAGGACGAAAATATTTTAATCACTGGTTGGTCTGTGTATGCAAGGGAAACTCTGGAAGAAGAAAATGTCGACAAACTGGTAAGTGACTTGAAGGCCCAGCTTCCAAATTGGACATGGGAAAGCAGCCATGGTGAAATTACAGCTATTTCAAAGTCTACAGAACTTCAGGAAAAAATTAGAATTGTTTCTACGGACACAAACGGGCCGATACATACGTATGTGATGTATGAGGTCAGAGGTCAGCAATGGAATAAAAATACAGAAATTTTTTTAAACAAAAATTTACCAGGCAGATTATTTGACATTTTTCGAGGGAATGCCACAACTTTCTCTTGTATTGAAGGCGAAATCAATGATAAGATAAAAACGGCTTTACCTGTTTTTAAAACTAAATTGCTAAAGGCTTTTGAAGCCGAGGAAGTCGAAGGATTGGAAGAAGACACATTTATTTCCACATCCGCTGTTTCGCCTTTGTTCGACCAATCCTTAAGCAATAGCCATGAGATGAATATGCAGCTTGGATTACGGAAAACTGATCGATTGGGCGCAAAGACTACCCTCGTAGTTGGCACACCCATCATAACGATTGAATATTAATATAGAGAAATTGGACGCGGAGGGGAATACACTTGGAAAAAATCATCGTCCGCGGCGGACAAAGGCTAAGCGGTTCTGTAAAGGTTGAAGGAGCTAAGAATGCCGTCTTGCCTGTTATCGCTGCAACATTATTAGCAAGTGACGGAAAAAGCGTAATTCGTGATGTGCCAACTCTCTCCGATGTATATACCATCAACGAAGTATTACGTTCTTTAAACGCCGTAGTGGAGTTTGAAAATAACACAATTACAGTAGATGCATCCAGAGAGTTAAAAATAGAAGCACCTTTTGAGTATGTTCGTAAAATGCGTGCTTCTGTATTAGTAATGGGATCCCTGCTTGTCAGGAATGGCCGTGCTCGCGTAGCATTGCCAGGCGGCTGCGCAATCGGTTCCCGTCCTATCGACCAGCACCTTAAAGGCTTTGAAGCAATGGGTGCGACTGTCAAGGTAGGCAACGGTTTTATCGAAGCTGAAGCAGTCAATGGTTTGCACGGAGCTAAAATATACCTTGATTTCCCTAGCGTAGGTGCTACGGAAAACATTATGATGGCGGCTGTTCTTGCAAAAGGAACAACAGTCATCGAAAACGTTGCAAAAGAACCAGAAATCGTCGACCTTGCAAATTTCCTGAACAAAATGGGAGCGAAGGTAAAAGGCGCTGGTACTGGCACAATCAAGGTTGAAGGTGTTGAAGTACTATTTGGTGCTGACCACAACATCATTCCTGACCGGATCGAAGCAGGAACCTTCATGGTTGCGTCTGCCATCACTGGCGGAAACGTCCTTATAAAAGGCGCTGTTCCAGAACATCTTTCTTCATTGGTAGCCAAGATGGAAGAAATGGGCGTTACCGTCATTGAAGAAGAAGAAGGTCTTCGTGTCATCGGACCTGAAAAATTGAAGGCAGTCGACATCAAGACGATGCCCCACCCTGGTTTCCCGACAGATATGCAATCACAGATGATGGCATTGCTATTGCGTGCTCAGGGCACTAGCATGATCACGGAAACTGTTTTCGAAAACCGCTTCATGCACGTGGAAGAATTCCGCCGCATGAACGCAAACATCAAAATCGATGGCCGCTCTGTCATCATCAACGGACCATCCGACCTTCAGGGAGCGGAAGTAGCAGCTACAGATCTTCGTGCTGCAGCATCACTGATCCTGACTGGTCTTGTAGCTGATGGAATGACTCGCGTAACAGAGCTTCATCACCTGGACCGCGGTTATGTGAATTTCCATGAAAAGCTTGCAGCACTTGGCGCAGATATCGAACGCGTCAGCGAAGTAGAAGAGCAGCCAGCAGCTGATAAATTAGTCTCAGACATGAACGCATAAATATAACTACTCAATGAACCGGAGAATTGTGCTTTAACGTATAGTTCTGCGGTTTTTTGATTTTAAGAGGGCGGATTGAGCCCGTAAATTTTGTCCAATTTCGTGAATTAGTTTTGCCTGACTTATTATGAGACTTTCGACAGAACAATATGCATTTTCGATTTCTGTCATAAAGGCCTGTCCGCCTCCATATGAATGAAATAAGACGGTTTTCGACCGGATTAATTTCATAATGGAGGCTTTTTCTATGTTAAAATTCAAACCATTCATCGTACTAGCTGCTATCCTATTCGCTGTCACACTCCTGATTCCATCCTTGCTTGTCCTCCCTTTTATGGAAGAAAAGGCAGGCGGAAAACTGGGGGAAGAGCTGCAAAGCGAGGCAAAGGATGCTGACGAGTTCCCTACAGCAGATTCGGCTGTTGAGGTAGCCGTTTACCGGACAGCGCTGTCCAAAACAGAGAAGCTTCCGCTTGATGAATACTTGATCGGCGTTGTTGCTGCTGAAATGCCCGCTGAGTTCGAGCTGGAGGCATTGAAGGCACAGGCGCTGTCGGCAAGGACCTATTATGTAAGACAAATGCTTAATCCTAATAAAGTAGGCGTTCCTGAAGGAGCCCAACTGAATGATACAGAAATCCACCAGGTATTTAAAAATAAAGAAGAATTGAAAAAGCAGTGGGGCGTCGATTATAAATGGAAAATGAAGAAGATAGCAGAGGCAGTCAAAGCAACGGATGGCCAGGTGCTCACATTTGACGGAGCGCCGATCGATGCGACCTTCTTCTCGACATCCAATGGCTTCACTGAAAACTCAGAGGAATACTGGTCAAACACGCTGCCGTACTTGCGCAGTGTAGAGAGTCCGTGGGATCTTGAGTCTCCGAAGTTCCGCAACCAGACAGTGATGACTGTAGCAGATGTGGAGTCGAAGCTCGGTGTCAAACTGCCGAACTCTCCGGAGATTGGCAAAGTCATCTCCAGGACGACAGGCAACCGGGTCGCTAAAGTTGATATCGGAGGCAAGGTCCTGTCCGGAAAAGAAGTGCGTGATAAACTCGGCCTGCGCTCAAGCGACTTCACCTGGGAGCTAAAAGGCGGCAACGTCGTCATCACCACCGAAGGCTTCGGCCACGGCGTCGGCATGAGCCAATACGGAGCAAACGGCATGGCCACCGAAGGAAAGACCTACCAGGACATCGTCAAGCACTACTACAAAGGCGTTGAGATCAGCGAGGCTGATAGCATGCTGACGAAGGTTACTGCGAAGAAATAAAATCGGGTTGCGGACGATGCAGGATTGAAACGAATAATTACGAGGCCAGGGCAAACAGCGCCCTGGCTTTTTAACTGGATAAGAAAGCATAAATTTATCCACTTAGATTAGTGTCTAGCTCCAGCGCCTAGCCCATCGAGACGTTTGTCTAGCTGCGGCTCCTAACTCCTCGAGACGTTTCGGTCCTGCCAATGAAGTCAAAGAATGACTTCACTGTCAGGCCCTCCAACGCTTGTCGGAGTTGGGCAGTCGCCTCCGCTTTTCGATTTCGGTCCGCCCGGTGAAGTCAAAGAGCGACTTCACCGGGCGGCCCTCCAACGCTTGTCGGGGCTGAACAAGGCGCTTGCGCATTTCTTACGCGATTGGATTGGGCTTCGATAACTTTTACTTTTTCGCGGGTTGGAAGAATGTCTCGATGTCAGGTGGCATGTGGTAGATACGGCTTTTGTTGGTGCCAGTGTGGGGGAGGTTCAAAGATATTAAAAGGTCTTTGATAGTCTTGGAGGATATACCGGGACAAAACTCTCTGCACATCTGATTTTTAATAGTAGGACTAATTAGGAGGAAAAATTCTTTTACAGTTTTATGATGGGCTGTTTTGGATTTATGTTCACACACAGGACAATGCCAAAACCATCTTTCCCGGTTCAAACATATGATAAACAAGAGGGACATTGAACACCTTTTTGAAGGTCGTCTGGAGTGAGGGAATATTGTTTCAGAATGTCAGGATGGTGTGGAGAATGATTCTTTAGAAGTGACTTGGATAACTTTCTAACTTCTTTATCAGTAAAACTTGGGTTTGAAATGGTTTCATCGAACTGAAGAACGCGACTTAATAATACATCCCCTTTTACTATTAAGTTATTCAGGGACCGGTCACTTACCTTGATAATAGTAGAAGAATTGCTGATTGCAACAAGATGGTATATGGGTGGGACACTGAATTTATGGATCTGCAGCCATCTTTTCATATGCCAGGCTTGCATTCGAACCTGGTTAATGGGATTATCGTATGATTTTCTTGACCATCCTTTGTTTGAATCATTTGTTCGGAATGTTTGTCGAAGAAAAGAGTTCCGGAATAGGCTTTCGTTTCAATAAGAAGGATATGACGAAGAGTTAAAATGAGGGTATCAATCTGGAAATGCCATTTTTCATCTTGAAGGCGTAAATCTCGAAAGATGTGATAACCTTTTTCAGGTAAAAAGCTTAGTCGGTAATCTGTTTGCAGCTCACCTTTGTATCCCGCACGCCAAGCTTTGTAATCTTGTTCAATTAAAGGGCTTTTTGGGTGGTTTGGTATGATTCTTTCCATTAAAGCTTCATACATGAGAAGACGGATGGGATATGTCCTTTCTTTTTCAATCAAACTGGCCACTTCCTTATTAGTTTTTATATGAATTCTTTTTTTACTAGAAAAATACCTGCTGATATAAGGGTTATAATATGAAATTTTTATGTAAGATTTACCATTTTTTATTATATCAACGGTTGTAGCAAATAAATGAACAGTTGTAGGAGTTTTATCGACGGTTGAGGGGTTTTTATCAACGGTTAGCCTTGTTTTATCAACGGTTGAAGCAATGAGCGCCCCAAGTCTCTACTAATAAAAAAACCAGCCCCCATAACAAGGCCAGCCCCTTAAAAACCGTAACTAATAACTATCTTAAAAACAAATCCAGCTATAATACCCGAATTCTCTCTTCAATCCCGCGCAAAACCCTCCCAAGCCGCGGGAACTTTCCGCTGAAGTATGCATGGTGGATGAAGTGTGAGACCGCTAAAACCCCAATTACGTCTTTTATAAAATCAATCAGGGTTGCCGACCGGTACGGGACGAAGCTTTGATGGATCTCGTCCAGCAGTCCGTACAGAATTGCCACGCCAATGAAGGCAAAGCTCATCAACGGTGTGAAGCGCCCGGTCGTCAACGCTGCCACGACGAGCAGCACATACAGAATCCCGAACTCAACGAGATGCAGCGATTCTTTTATAAAACGATCGACACCTTGATTTGGCAGCTCGACCAAAGCATCTGCAGGATTGCTGGACATGATCCAGATTGCTGCCATATATGCGAGCGGAAGAATGCGTAAAAACCATACTAATAACTTTTTCATGGTGATACCTCACTTTATAGTAGTAACCCGAACAGGGTAAATTGTGTAAACTGATCTATCCCAAAACAGACCCCAAAAAACTTTTTTGCATAAAATCCTAATCTTTGTCGAAAAATAAGCAGTAAAAAATTTTTCAACTCTATGTATATATTTTTTCGCTTCTGTTCAAACTGATTGCTGAGGTGATGAAAATGAGAGAGGAAGAAAAAAGATCTTCTCAAGACAAAAGCAAGAACAGCTTTTTCAAGAAGCGGTGGGTGTATCCAACAGTTTATATTGCTAGTGCCGCAATCATTCTAACTGGTGTCCTATGGTATCAAAACAGCGGAACCGATAAACTGGATCAGTCCGAGTACAAAGCGACTGACATGCCTGGCAAAAAGATCAATGATCAGCCAGCAGTTGAAGTTAACCGCGCGATGGAGAACTTTGTAATGCCAGTGGGGAATGAAGACGATGCTGTCATCCAAATGCAATTCTATGACAATGACGGCGACGCGGCTGAGCAAGAAGCAGCTCTAGTGTTCTATGATAATACGTACCATCCGAACACTGGGTTAGACATTGCTTCAAAAGATGGCAAGGAATTTGATGTAATCGCATCACTAAGCGGTACTGTCACGAATGTCATGGAA
Source organism: Mesobacillus boroniphilus JCM 21738 (assembly GCF_000517385.1). GTDB lineage: Bacteria > Bacillota > Bacilli > Bacillales > Cytobacillaceae > Mesobacillus > Mesobacillus boroniphilus. The sequence goes on from NZ_BAUW01000050.1 coordinate 6,828, forward strand.
GATGCAGTGCTTGGAAATGTCATTGAAGTCGAGCATGACAAAGGTATTGTAACACAATATCAGTCAGTTAAAGACTACCAAGTCAAGGTTGGCGACGAGGTTGAGCAAGGACAAGTCATTGCGAAGTCCGGAACAAGCCTGATCAATGAAAAGGCTGGCAACCATGTACACTTTGAAATCCGCAAGGACAATGTACCGGTCAATCCGCATGAGTTCTTCAATAAGCCTCTAAGCGCATTGCAGGATGCAAATGTGACAGAAGAGAAAGCTTCTTCTGATGCAGATGCAGGCAAATCTGAGGATGCTGCCGAAGAAGATGTGGAAGGAAGCTCAGAGGAAGACGCTGAAGGCACAACTCCAGCGGAAGACAAGCCTGCTGAAGGCGGCTCTGATAAAAAAGACGAAGATAAGGACGCAGGAGAAGATAAAGACAAAGACTCTTCAACTGACTCTGATACTTCAACAAACTCTTAATAAAAAATAAAATTTTGGAACCTGCCTTGCTATAAAGGCGGGTTTTTTTATTGGATTAATAAGAAATACTCCAAACTTATCTAATTGGCAATTCTATGGTAAAATCAGACAGGAGGAGGGATACATATGAAACGGGCACTATTTATACTCTTGTCGGTCATCATCGCAGCACTTATTTCCGGCTGCAGCAAAGAACCGACTCCCGAAGAACGATTTTCCCAGTACGTAAAGCTTTGGAATGACCAGAAGTTTGATGAGATGTATGGATTTTTATCAGCCAAAGCGAAAGAGTCGATAAGCAAGGAGGATTTCGTCTCTCGCTATAATAAAATTTACAAGGATTTAGAGATCGACCAGTTAAAGGTTAGCTATAAACAGCCTGAGGAAGAGCAGGAACATGAAGAGAACGCGGAACTTCCTTTTTCGGCAAAAATGAATAGCGCTGCTGGCCCGATAGAATTCGGCCAAAATGCTACTCTTGTAAAAGAAGAACGTGAAAAAGAAACAAATTGGTATGTCGATTGGAATACGGCGTATATCTTCCCAGATCTTGAAACAGGAGATAAAATCAGCTTCAAAAATGTCCAGGCAGAACGCGGCAGCATCCTTGACCGTGCAGGTAATGGGCTCGCGATCAATGGGACAGCTGTCCAGGTCGGAGTAGTGCCTGGGAAGTTGGGCGAGCCAAAAGAGCAGACAATTGCAAAGCTCGCGGAACTGCTCGACATGTCAGAGGAGCAAATCAATAAGGCGATGAATGCAGGTGGGTAAAACCGGATCTGTTCGTGCCGCTGAAAAAAGTTTCGAAAACGGATAAAGCTCTCCATGAAAAATTGTTTGCGCTCGATGGAGTAACCAGTCAGATGGTAGGGGCAAGGGAGTATCCTTACGGGGAAGCGCTGTCCCATTTACTGGGCTATATTGGGCCGGTAACTGCCGACGATCTAAAAAAACTTGAGGGCAAAGGGTACACAAGCACTGATATCATTGGCCGCCGCGGTTTGGAGCAGGTGCTCGAGGAACAATTAAAAGGAACAAACGGAGTCAGAATTTCGATTGTGAAAGAGGACGGAACCGTCAAAACGCTTGCTGAAAAGCAGGTGGAAAACGGAAAGGATGTCCAGCTGACCATTGATGTTGTCGCACAGCAACAGTTATACGACCAGCTAAAAGGAAAAGCAGGTACGGCATCGGCAATTAATCCGACAACTGGTGAGACGCTGGCATTGGTTAGTGCACCAGGGTTTGACCCGAATGAAATGACGCTCGGAATCTCGCAAAACAAACGCAAAATTCTAGAAGAGGACCCATTAAAACCATTTCTTAATAGATTCAAGCTAACCTATGTTCCTGGTTCGGTAATTAAGCCAATCACAGCGGCAATCGGCTTGAGAGTGATAAGTTGAAGCTTGATACAGCATTTGAAATCAACGAAAAGCAGTGGCAGAAGGATGCATCATGGGGCAAGTACAAAGTCACCAGATATTCTGATGTAAAAGGAAGCATCAACCTTGAAAAAGCGCTGATCTATTCAGATAACATTTACTTCGCGCGGGCAGCGCTCGGAATGGGCCAGGATACTTTTACAGAAGGATTGAAGAAATTCGGCTTTGAAGATCAGCCGGAATATCTCTATCCAATCGAGCCGTCACAAATCGGCAAGATTGACAGCGAAATCAGACTGGCGGACTCAGCTTATGGTCAGGGGCAGGTTGAAATGAATATCCTCCATCTCGCAACCACTTATTCACCATTTGTAAACGAAGGCAACCTTATTAAACCGATTTTGAATACGGAAGATGAGCAGGGACAGGTGTGGAAGGAAGGCGTGGTCAGCCCCGAAAATGCAGCGGCTTTAAGTAACATGCTGACAAAGGTCATCACCGATCCAAAAGGAACCGCCCACAATGGCCTGATCGCCAACTATCCATTATCTGGTAAAACTGGCACAGCGGAAATCAAAGAGAAGCAGGGCGAAAAGGGCAAGGAGCTAGGATGGTTCGTCGCCTATAACCCGCAATCCACCGACATGATCGTCGCGATGATGATCGAGGATTCCGGTTCAAAAGACGTCGTGACCAGAGTGAAGGAATTTTATGAACTAAGACTGCAGAGTGGAATGTAGGAAAGTCCGGCCGGAACAGGCCGGGCTTTTTTAGTGTGAAAGTCCCGTTTAAATAAATGCTCAAGCGGACATATACGCTTCCTGTCAAATTTTTATGAGGGTTTTAGATAAAAATTGGGGGAGGAGTCCTATAAAGAGATATTTTGGAAAAATGAGTAAAAGTGCCTATTTTTTATAATAATTCAATATTCTACGAGGTATAAAAAACGCTCCCAATATAGTTTTTTTTACCTAAAAACAATCCATAAATTAGTTTGAATTAAAGATAAACCCTGTATAATCATGCTGTAAAATAGGAAAAAAATACCATTCCTTAATTTGGTAAATATTTGACTAAAATGTGAACGGGTGATAGTAAATATAGAGGAGATATTTTAATCTCTTAGGTTTATTAACTTATATAATTGAGAAAAGAAGAACAAAAATTTCCATATATTTCTTAGGGAATAAAAATTAACCATTAGGGAATCAATGCAGAATGTTAGAGTCAAAGAGAAGAGCGAATATTGAAAGCCAATGTCGGAACGGGAGAATCTGTGATGACCTCCAAACCGACCGAACAAACACCAGCTGAATCGACTGATCAACCAGCTGATTCGGCTGGTGGAGACACACAGAAAAATACACCTGCTGATTCGAAACAGCAGCCAGCCGATAAAACGGATCCTAATAAGGCGGACACCAGCAAGCAAAAAGATGGAACGCTTGATTTTAATAGATTAACAGTGAATACAGTCAGAATAAAAGAGGGTATGAGGGGTGCCGATGGAAACGAATCTGAAAATATTATTAGTCAGTGATGATGAGGTTATCCATAACCAAATTTTAAATGGGCTTTCGGGAGGTTATCCAATCCAGCTGATTGCACGAGGGAGGTTGTCCGGGAAATCAACCGTGATGTGCAGGACATTGTTGTTTTTGTCCAGGCGGATGGTGATATTGAGGTTGAAAGCATTCAATATATCAAATCAGTCAGCCCGTCCACGCTTGTCATTTTCATTGCCCGGGAATCAGATTTTGCCCAGTTGAGGAATATCACCAAGGCGGGAGCATCGGAGTTTTTTGTCTATCCGGAAGAGCATGGATTGTTCGTAAGCCGGTTTCCGTCCATTTATCAAAACTATGAACTGCAAAAATTGAAGCAGGATAATTCGATTTCTTCTTTTACAGGAGGAAGGGGAAAGATCCTCACAATATTCAGCGGTAATGGCGGAAGCGGCAAATCGAATCTGGCCGCAGCTCTTGCTCAGACTATTAAGCTTGATTCGACTGCGGAAGTCATATTAATCGATTTGAACCTGCAATTTGGCGGGATTGAAACGCTTTTGTCAATCCAGTCAAATAGGTCGATTGCCGACTTGACACCTGTTATCAATGAGTTGAATGAAAGCCATATCCGGAATGTATCGCAAAAGCTAGAATCCTCTAAGCTTGAAGTGCTGATCAGTCCGTGTGACGCGGAAACAGCGGAGACGATCACAGAGGAGTTCGTTGCAAAATTGTTGAGAACATGCAGAAGAAGCTTCGACTTCGTCATTATAGACCTTCCAGCTTATATGAATAGCAATGTTGTGACGGCGCTTGAGGAATCAGACAAAATTTACTATGTTCTTACTCCGGACACTCCAGGGCTTAAAGTACTTAAACAGTTTGAGGAGCTTGTCGTAAGACTTGGTATGGAGCTGCCGTCCAGGACAGAGATTGTCCTCAATAAAATGGCCAAGGAAAACGAGATACAGGAAAAGGATTTAAAGGACTTCCTTCGTTTTCCGGTAGCAGCTACAGTCAGGCTTGATATCAAAGGTCTGCAGCCTTTTATCAATAAAGGGGAGCCTGTAAGAAAGGCACCAAAGGAAAAACGACTGGTTCCATTTGCGAAAGATGTAAGAAAATTGGCGGTTTCTGTTTTGAAATAGGGGGTTGCATAAATGGCATCATTATTTGAAAAGCGAAAAGAGAAAACCGCAGTCTCTTCAAAACTTAATTCCTATCAATATGAAAACCATCTAGTCGATGAACTGGTCGAACATTATAAAGCAAGACTGTTGAGGGACACGAATCTGGAGGCTCTGACCAAGCTGTCGCAAGGTGAAATGAGGCTCCGAATTGAGCAGCTTGTTTCGCAGTTCATGTCTGAAGAGAAAGTGATCATCTCGCGTCATGATAAGGAAATCCTGATCACAAGGATTCTAGATGAGTCAGTTGGCTTTGGGCCGCTTGAGCCATTAATTAATGATCCTTCTATTACGGAGATTCTGATCAATGGTTATGGGGAGGTCTACGTTGAACGGCTTGGGAAACTCCAGCTTTCTGAGATTAAATTCAGGGATGATGACCATGTTCGCCATATCGTGGACCGTATCGTGGCACCGATTGGCCGGCGGATTGACGAAAGCTCTCCGATGGTTGATGCCAGATTGCCAGACGGAAGCCGTGTTAATGCGGTGATTTCGCCGATTAGCTTGAATGGCACACTGGTCTCGATCAGAAAGTTCAGGAAAGAGCCATTTACGATGGCAGACTTAATGAATTTCCATACTCTTAACTCAGCCATGTCACAATTTCTTGAAGGCATCGTCAAAGCAAAAATGAACACCTTGATTTCCGGAGGAACTGGCAGCGGTAAAACTTCTGTCCTAAATGTGTTGGCTGCTTCGATTCCTTTTGAAGAGCGGGTGATCACGATTGAGGATTCAGCAGAATTGCGACTGAACCGTCCGAATGTCGTCGGCATGGAAGCCAGACCGGCAAACGTCGAGGGCAGCGGTGAGGTAACTATCCGCCAGCTTGTGAAAAACTCACTTAGGATGAGGCCGGACAGGATCATTGTCGGTGAAGTCCGAAGCGGGGAAGCATTCGATATGCTTCAGGCTATGAATACTGGACATGCAGGGTCGCTGACAACGGTCCATGCCAACTCACCGGATGATGCATTGCGGCGTGTTGAAGCAATGGTCGTAATGGCAGGCATGGACTTGCCGAGCCATATCGTCCGCGAGTATATCGTCGGAGCACTTGATATCATTGTCCAGGCGGCAAGATTGACGGACGGTTCAAGGAAAATCGTCTCCATCTCTGAGGTAGTAACGAAAGCGGATGGCTCATTTGAAGTAAGAGAAATCTTTAAATTCAAACGGACGGGGATTGGTCCCGATGGGAGATCATCGGACACTTTACCCCTACAGGCTATGTCCCGGAATGCCTTGAGAGATTGAAGGTATTTGGAATTGAGATCCCTGTGAATGCTTTTATGCCGGTATATGAGGAGATGGGACAATGACAGAATTTATAGTTGCGACAGCAGCAGCCATGGCCTTCATTATCGCAATTTACTACATACTTGACTACCGGAAGGAAAAGCGGGAGTGGAGGAAAAGGGCGAACGAGTTTTACCATGACGGAGCGAAGCGAAAAAGCGTTCTTGTCCTATTGGGAGATCGCTATGACAGGACAGAAGCAGCACAGCCTCTTTTTGAGAAGCTGAGGGCAGCAACATACCGTTGACCCCATCAGAATATATCGGGGCTCAGATTGTTGCATTCATGGGGCTCGTCATCATACTGCAAAATTTCTTCAGCATTCAGTTCCCGACCAACCTGATTGCTGCAGCCATCCTGCTTGAAGGCGGGAAAAGGTTATTATTTTTGCTCAGGAAAAATAAGATGAAACAGCGGATGGTCGAGCAGCTTCCGGAAATATGCCGTACCCTGGCAAACGCCACACGTTCCGGAATGACGTTGACGCAGGGCATCAACATGGTTGCCCAGGAATCCGCGGAACCTGCCAGGAGTGAGTTCCGGAGACTGGCCCAGGAAATCTCACTTGGCATAGATTTCAATACTGCATTAAAGGCAGTGGAAAAACGCCTGGAAAGCAGGGAGTTCCAATTGTTCGTCGCGACACTATTGATCCAGAAAAAGGCCGGAGGAAATCTTTACTCCGTCCTTGAAGAGATGGGACAGACGCTTGAGGACCGAAAGATACTCTTGCAGGAAATCAAGACAATGACAGCGGAACAAAGATATGTTTCCTATATGGTGCCAGTCTTGCCGATTTTTCTCGTGCTGATGATGAACAATGTCATAGACGGTTTTATAGACCCGTTGTTTTCCGGAGTCGGCATCATCCTACTATTGTTCTTTTTAGGCGGAACTGTCCTCACGTTTATCCTTGTTAGAAAGGTAACCAATATAAGGGTGTAATCAAATGGATGGATTAATTGTCATTATTATTTGCTTGTCGCTGGCGTTTTTGGCAGTGTCGTTGAGAAGCTATTATAACTATCTTTTATCGAAGGAAGACCTAAAGAAGGAAATTCATGAGAAAACCTTTATTTACGATGCCTTTGAAAAAAAGACCACCAGAAAAGAGAAGTATTTATCAAAAATGTTCGAATTCGCCGATGACTTCTCTTCCATTGGCCAAAGGGTCAACTTTTTCAGTGAGGACCATGAGGTAAAAAAGCTGCTGATGCACGCCGGATATCCTTACGGTTTAACCGTTGAGAGATTCCAGGGATTAAAAATGTTCATGATGTTGTCGGGCTGATCATTGGAGGCATTGCGCTGGTGCTCCAGTTGCCAATGTCGCAAATCGCGGTCATCCTTTATCCGGTTGGAGGGTACTTCGCGGTTGTGATGTGGCTGAAAAGAAAGGCAAAAGTACGCCAGGAAGAGCTGAGCTTCCAGCTGCCGGATTTCCTGGATACGATGAGCGTCACCCTCCAGGCTGGAGTCGGTCTTGACCAGGCTTTGAGGGATATCGTTCCTTACTTTGAGGGGCCAATTAAGGATGAATTCGGCCGTTTCATACAGGAAACCGATGTAGGAGTGCCAAGAGCAGATGCCTATAATACATTGCTTATCCGGAATGACAGCCGCGAATTTCAAGCGCTCATTAGATCACTGATCCAGGGAGAAAGACTTGGGGTGCCAATCTCGAGGACTTTTAAAAATCAGGCCGAAGAGATGCGGAAAATCAAAAAGGAAAAGATCAAGGAGCAGGCAGCAAAAGCCTCGCCAAAGGTCACCTTGATAACCACTTTCCTGGTTATGCCATCAGCTCTGATTCTGATCGGGGGCTTGATGGTCATCAATTTATTCAGCGGCAACTCAAATCTATTTGATTTATTTAAATAAAAACTAAAAAACAATTAAAAAGGAGAGGTTTTACTATGAAAAACTTCATGATCAAAGCCTGGACAAAGATGATGGTGCCTGTGAGGAACGAAAGAGGAGCACAGTCTTTGGAATGGCTAGGGCTTGCGGCATTGCTGATCCTTGTATTGGGGATTGTTTCTCAGGCGGTAAGTACGAGTTCTTCAAGCATCGGTGACATTATCACGAATATCCTTAAAAAGATTTCAGCAATGGTTGGATAAAGAACATAGAAATAATAGCAATCTAAGGTGGGAAAAGAATGAAAGCGATCAAACACTTCCTGGTTCTATTTATTGGTCTTGCTATTTTCGTTTCAGGCTGCAGCCAGGAAGCTGAGAAAAGCCAAGAGCCTGCAGACAAAGGTAAAGCTAAAACAGCAGAAACCAAACCTGCTGATGATGAAAAGGCGAAAGAGGATCAGGAGAAAAAAGAACCTGAGGAAGATGTGGTTGTCAATCCTTTACCAACGACTTATTCAGAACTTGAGGCTTTACATCAGGGGCCATATCATGACTTAGTTTGGGCTGGATCCCTTTATTTATTAGAAGGGTTTGAAAATAATAATCTAGTATATATTTCGATTCGTGTATTGATCAATGCATTGTTCCTACCGCTAATATATATTTATCTAACGATTAAATACAGACAGGATTTAGGTGAGGGCGTTGACAATGAATACAAATGAAATCGGGTTTAAAAAAAGGAATGTCGGACTTACCGTGTTATTAACAATTGTAACAATGGGGATATATCTTGGTTATTGGTTTTTGAAAGAACGAAAAACTTTAAAGTCAATTGATTCCCAAAATAGAATTCCTTTTATGCTATGGTGGACCGCAACCATATTTCTATTTATCTCCTTTTTCTACAATCTTATCGGTTCGGCTTTTTTAACACCATATGGAAAAGCGGTCTTTAATTCAATCGATATTATTTTTACGTTCTATTATCTTGGCTTACTGTATTATTCAGTGTTTAGGATCAAGGACTTAATAGAGGAGCTTTATAGCGAAGAAATATTCAAACCATGGCTACTTGTCTTATTTAATGTTTGGTACCTACAATATAAAATTAATAGGATCAATGAAGCGCCAGAGATCTTGAGCGGAACCAAGCTGCCAGTTGCTGACTAAAATCAAAAACCGAGGTGTCTCCAATGTCAGGAAAAAACAAACTCAATAATGAAAAGGGTGCGATTACCTTTGAGTTCCTTGGGATTCTGCCGTTCTTCTTTATGTTCTTCCTGCTGCTCTGGCAGGTGGTCGCCTCTGGATATGCCGTTTTTACGGCGAAGACGGCAGTGAATAATGCAGCCAAAACGTTTGCGGCAACAAATAATATTAATGAAGCGGAGCAGGTAGCGATTCAAACGATCGGCACCAGTTCTGTTATTTCTTATAAGGATATGCAGGTCATCTTCCTTGATAGCCAGGGGAAGTTCGAGTTGAAATTGTTTGCTGATCATCAGCTGGTTTTTGTCCCTTCAAATTGGAAAAGCAAGACTTCCCTGGCGTTTGACCATGAGGCGATAGGCAAGGTGCTTGTGCCATGAAGTATGTACGTAATGAAAGAGGAAATGCCGTCTTTTTCATGGTCTGGCTGCTTGGGGTAGTTGCGATCATATTCCTGATTGTCCTCAACCTTGCCAAGGTTTTTATTGTGAAGGAACATGCAAACCTTTCTGTAGAGCAGGCTGCGCTTGCCGGTACGGCTGCGATTATTGAAAGGACAAAGGAAGCAGTAAGCCAGTTTGACAGCGGCCCTGAATCGGTGGCCCAGAGAGTATTGGACGGCGGGAAAAGTATCGGGGAAATGATAGAAGAAAAGGAAGCAGACTACATAGCCAGTGGAGCTTCAAAGTCAGATGCCTATATAAAAGCTGCGAACGAAATATTGCCTCCAAGACTTCAGATTCATCCTCTATTGAAAATTTCCTTCAGGAACAGGCTCGGCAATGACAGCAGTGATTTATATGGGATTGCGTCAGCTGCAATTCAGGAGATCATTGCCGCAAACGAGGCGAATATAGAAGACACAGAAATTTTGGTCGACGAGGATGACTGGCGACTTGAAGTGAAATCCACAGCCACCTTCCAATCAATCTCAGATAATAAATACATCCAAAATATATTAGCCGATATTCCCCAGCGAGGCTATGGTCCGAGCTTGGCATACCTGGAGTCTGTATACTCTGGAGGACATCCAATATTTCCGTAGAAATCCCTTTCCTAACCGAGAGGGATATTTTTTATTTCGAATTTTCAGCTATTTTGCTATAATATTTCGTAAGACGAAAATATATTGGGGGAATCTATAATGTCTTTGCATACATATCCTTATCCTTCCCAGCGCATGGCAACGGTTGCACGCAATGGTATGGTTGCTACATCTCAGCCGCTTGCTGCACAGGCGGGACTTGATATTTTAAAAAAGGGCGGCAATGCGATTGATGCAGCGATTGCGACGGCGGCATGTCTTACGGTTGTTGAGCCGACTTCTAACGGGATTGGCGGTGACGCATTTGCGCTTGTCTGGGTAAAAGATAAGCTGTATGGCTTGAATGCGAGCGGTCCTGCTCCGCAATCGATTTCTATTGAGAAGGTGAAGGAGCTTGGCCGTGAAAAAGTGCCATCGCATGGCTGGATTCCGGTTACGGTTCCGGGCGCGCCGTCAGCATGGGCAGAGCTGTCGAAAAAATTCGGGCGCATGCCGCTTACTGAGGTACTGCAGCCAGCGATCGACTATGCGCGCAACGGGTACCCACTTACTCCTATTCTCGCAAAATATTGGAAGGGTGCTTACAATGCTTACAAGACTCGCTTCCAGGGCGAGGAGTACAAGGAGTGGTTCCGCGTCTTCGCCCCTGATGGCAAGGTACCTGAGGCAGGCGAGATGTGGAAATCGGAGGATCATGCGAACACGCTCAAGGAAATCGCCGAAACGAATGGGGAGAGCTTTTACAGAGGCGCTCTGGCTGATAGAATCGCGGAAGCTTCTGAAAAAGCGGGTGCTTTCCTGAAGAAGTCCGATCTGGAAAACTATTATCCTGAATGGGTTGAGCCAATTTCTGTTTCCTATCGCGGCCATGAAATCTGGGAAATCCCGCCGAATGGTCAGGGAATCGTTGCATTGATGGCATTGAATATTTTAAAAGGTTACGAGTTTACTCACCGTGATGACGTGAACGGTGTCCACTTGCAGCTTGAAGCGATGAAGCAGGCGTTCACGGATGGGAAGGAATATGTGACGGACCCTAAGACAATGCAGGCGAAGGTAGCGGATCTTCTATCTGAGAAGTACGGTGAGGATGCCAGAGCTAAAATCAACAATGAAGCAAGAATGCCGGAACCTGGCCAGCTCCCAAAGGGCGGAACGGTTTATCTGTCGACTGCGGATGGAGAAGGCAATATGGTATCCTTCATCCAGAGCAATTACATGGGCTTCGGCTCAGGTGTTGTTGTTCCCGGCACAGGAATTGGCCTGCAAAACCGCGGGCATGACTTCTCGCTTGACCCTAACCATGCGAACGCGCTGGCTCCGGGGAAGAAGACATACCATACGATCATTCCAGGCTTCATCACAAAGGATGGCCAGGCAGTCGGTCCATTCGGCGTGATGGGCGGCTATATGCAGCCACAGGGGCATGTTCAGGTGGCGATGAATATGATTGACTTTGGCTTGAATCCTCAAGCGGCGCTTGACGCACCGCGCTGGCAGTGGATCAGCGGCAAGCAAATCGAAGTCGAGCACACCTTCCCGAATCATATCGTCAAGGAGCTCGCCGCGCGAGGACATCAGATGAAGGTAGCATATGATGGCGGAAGCTTCGGGCGCGGCCAGGTCATCGTCCGCAATCCGGAAACCGGCGTGCTGACCGGCGGAACGGAAATGAGGACCGACGGCGCCATTGCATGCTGGTAAATTATATTCTAATGAAGGAACACTCAAAGGCGAGTGTTCCTTTTACTATTCTGTAAAATCATTACAAACAGAGCAATTCCATGGAAACAAGCTAAAAAATTTCGACAAACTGCCTTGCCTTAGATCGCGTCAAATCCTTACTGTGACTAACGCATTTCCCACGTTCGGAAAAATATCGACATAGAAAGCGATTACATTTTTTAAAAATAACGTATTGACCAGCCTGGACATTATATGGATAATTAAATTAAATTTTCTAAAGATTTAGTCTAATAAATAATTATTCATATATATGCGAAATAATTTTTACACAGGAGGAATCAACGTGATCATTCTAATCGGCCTGCTGGTGATTACCGGCATAAGCCTTTTCCTTGGCTTAAAGAAAAATAAACTAATTTTCCTGGCAGTCCCATTCCTGAGCATATTTCTCTACTTCCTCATCCAGATCATCATGGTTCCGGCTCCATTTTTTGAAACGATAAAATTTATCTTCAGCTTGAGTTAATCCATCGTTGTTCTCTTACAAAATAGGTATCAACCTTGCCTGGCGCAAGGTTCATATAATTCAAATCCATAAACAAAGGAGTGGAGAAAGCTTTCTATAGATAGGCTGTGTCTGTCATTCATGGAGGATTATACAAAGGGGATTAGCAAAACCAAAGGGGTGTAAATGTGAAGAAAATTGATAAGTCAGTTGCTGACGCGTATTTCCGTGAAAAGACCCGTAACATGATCATTTATTTCATCATCTGGTTTCTCGTTTCGTTCGGCGCGGTAATGATTGCCGAACCACTGAGCGAGATTTCTATCGGCGGTTTCCCGTTCCACTATTTCATGGGAGCGCAGGGTGCGGTAGTAACGTTCATCATTCTGCTGTTTGTCAACGCCAAACTTAGCGATGGCATCGACAGGAAGTATGGGATCGATGAGGAGAAGAACGTCAAGCTGAGTGAAGGAAAGAGCCTGGATCACTAAATCACGGCGAAAGAAAAAAGAGCGTTTGAATAAGGGGGAGAACTTTGGATACACAATTCTTGGTCTCATTATCTATTATTTTAGCTACATTTGGTTTGTATATCGGGATTGCGATTTACAATACTGCAAAGCAAACGTCTGATTTCTACGTAGCCAGCCGCGGCGTTCCGCCAATTTTTAACGGGATGGCGATCGGCGCTGACTGGATGAGTGCCGCGTCCTTTATCGGGATGGCCGGTACCATCATGCTGCTCGGCTATGACGGCCTTGCGTATATCATGGCTGGACAGGCGGATATTTGCTGCTGACCTTCCTGCTTGCGCCTCAGCTCAGGAAGTATGGCCGCTACACGGTTCCTGAATTTATTGGTGACCGATACAACAGCCATACGGCGCGCGTCATTGCCGCGATTTCAACGATCATCATCAGCTTTACCTATTCGATCGGTCAGCTTTCCGGTTCCGGTGTGGTTATCGGGCGACTGTTCGAGATCGATGCGAAACTCGGCACGATGATCGGTGTGGTCCTGATCGCGACATATGCTGCTTTCGGCGGTATGAAAGGGATTACATGGACGCAGGTTGCGCAGTATATCATTTTGATCATTGCGTATTTAATTCCGGTAATTTTCATGTCTCTCCAGGTTACAAGCAGTGCGCTTCCATGGCTTTCCTACGGTGAGCTCGTTGGAAAAATGGGTGAGCTCGATCGTGAGCTCGGTATCTCGGAATACTTCGCGCCATTTACGAACGGCACGAAATGGCAATTCCTTGCCCTTATGTTTACATTGATGGCTGGTACGGCAGGACTTCCGCACGTAATCGTCCGCTTCTATACAGTTTCAACGATGAAGGCTGCTCGCTGGTCTGGCGCCTGGCACTTCTTTTCATCGGTTTGCTTTACCTGTCAGCGCCTGCTTATGCAGCGTTCTCACGCTTCATCCTGATGACAAAGGTTGCCGGCAGCAAAATCAGCGAGCTACCTGCCTGGACGAAAACATGGTCGATACAGGAAAGCTTCAAGTTGCCGACGGAAATGGCGACGGAGTCCTTCAGTGGAGTGAATTGATCATCTCAAACGATATCGTTGTTATGGCGACACCTGAGATTGCCAATCTTGGCGTATTCGTCATCGGCCTCGTAGCGGCAGGCGCTATGGCCGCGGCTCTTTCAACTGCCGGCGGCTTGATGATCGCGATTTCTTCCGCGTTTGCGCACGATATATACTACCGTGTCATGAAGCCAAACGCTACGGAAAAAACTCGCCTGAATGTGGCGCGTATTTCAATTGTTGTCGCTACATTGTTTGCAGGCCTGATCGCCCTTAATCCTCCGGGAGCAATCACGCAGATTGTTGCCTGGGCCTTCGCGCTTGCCAGCGGAACGTTCTTCCCAGCTCTTATCCTTGGTGTATGGTGGAAGCGTTCGAATTCACAAGGTGTCATCGCAGGTATGCTCATCGGTCTTGCTGTGACATTGGGTTACATTTTCGCAGCAAAGTACGGAGGTTTCACGATTCTTGGCATCATCGATACCGGTGCTGGCGTATTCGGAGCAACAGCTGCCATCCTTGCAAACGTCATTGTATCCCTTGCGACTCCGGCTCCATCGCAAAAAATTCAGGAGGAAGTCCTCGACCTTCGCTATCCTGAACAGATGTCTTATAAGAATGGTGAAGTTTGGATGAATGATGATGGATCAAAATCTGTATAAGGAAATCTGGAAGGCTGTGCAGTTCCATCCCCTGTTCCAGGGGGTGGAAGAACGCACAGCCCTTTCCCTTGTCGAGGAATGCGTAGCTATTACCTATGGAAAAAGAGAAATGATGCTCCAGGCGGACACATCACGCCAAGGGCTTTTACTGATTTTACAGGGAATCGCTGAGGTATTCGTGAAAAATGCCGCCGGTCAGGAAGAAGTTCTTGAGTGCATTCAAAAAGGTGAGATTGTAGCTTCTCCAGTCTTGCTGATTTTCTCGGATTTACGAGTGCCGATAAACCTCATGCCAATGTCGAGGTCAGGTCTGTAGACAAAGTCCAGGCACTGCTGATACCTTTTTCCGTCCTGGCAAAAAGATGGGATGATCAGGATGTCCATGATTACCTGCTGACCCAGGTTTCAATCAGGTTGAAGGATGTTTATGGATCCCTTGCTGAGCAGGTGAAAATGGCGAAGGGTATTGGCGAGGGAAAGACGATTTTAGCGAGGGTACAGGATTTGATGTCGGAAAACATAGCTTCCGTTTCTCCAGAAACAAGCATCAAGGAAACTGCGCAGATGATGGCCGATTCGAAGACAAGCTCGGTGCTTGTCGTTGAACAGCAAGAGTTAAAAGGAATCATCACCGAACGGGACATCGTCGGCAGGGTCGTGGCGGGGGGATATCGTATGACGAGCCATCAAGGCTAGTGATGACGGAGAATCCAGTGACAATCTCCAGGTTCGCTTACTATTACGATGCCTTATCGGAAATTCTGCTGAACGGTATCAAGCATCTACCTGTGGTCGATGATGGCAAAATTTCCGGGGTTATTACACTGACCGATTTGCTTCGAAAAAAGAACGACAGTGTGATGAGGACAATAAAGAAGATTGAAGAGGCCGATGAAACGAGCCTTCCTGAGATCAAGGCAGCAATCTATGAAATTACCGAAACGCTTGTGCGTGACCGTATTCCTGCTCTAGTGTTGCTTGATATCATTACAAAGCTATACGACCGATTAATAGGCAGAGCGGTCGAACTATCTCTTATGGCTCTCCGCAAGAAAGGGCTAGAACCACCTGCTCCATTTGCGTTTTATTTAATGGGTTCTGCCGGCCGCGGGGAACAATTCATGCTGACAGATCAGGATCATTTCCTAGTGTATGGGGAAACGAGTGAGCATGGTTACTTTGAAAAATTCGGGGCGGAGATTACTGCAAAACTGGAGGCAGCCGGCTACGCTCGCTGCAAGGGCTTGATGATGTCGAGTGAGGAGCAGTGGAGGGGGACAGTGCTGCAGTGGCAGGATCGCGTCAGGAAGTGGATGCTGCAGTCCACGAATGATAACCTGCTGCGGGCGCATAACTTTTTCTCCTACCGGTTCGCGGCTGGGAGCGAAGCGCTAGACAAGGAGTTAGAAGCAAAGATCACCGAGCTGCTTGACCGCTCAAAAATTTTCCTATATCGGATGGTCCAAACCGAAAAGGAACAAGAAATTCCGACATTGGATGAACCGATACGCGCACTGTTCAAGCTCGGAAGGAAAAGCATTGATATGAAAAAAGAAATCTTGTTTCCATTCCACCACAGCCTGCAAATCCTATCGCTCTATTACGGAGGCATCCCCGGAACACCACTGGAGAAAATTGCTGGTTTAAAAGAAAAGGGTATCTTTAACGAAGGATTCACAGAAGACCTTAAAGAAGCCTTCAGCCACATGCTCGACCTTTATATCAGACAAAGGTGGGGCAATAAAGGCGGCAGCTCCGTCCTATCATTTGCCACCATGTCAACCAGACAAAAGGACGAACTCATCCTGAGCCTGCGAACACTCCGTGAACTCCAGGGAATGGTATTTGCTAGATTCTCGGTGTAATAACGTTTTAAAAAGGTTGGGGGCCGCACAGATTACTAGAAAGAGATCTGGCGAAATTCAGGTGGTGACTGGTACGGCACACCTGACACCAGAAAGAAATCCGGCAAAACCTTAACGAAGACAGATACTTTGAAAGGAGGCTGGCATGTTTTTTCAACGGAAGAATATTTCCTGCGCGCTTATGTACGAGAAGATTCCTTTATCGACGAGAATTGATGATCTTACGTTTATTGTTTTCGACACGGAGACGACGGGATTCCAGGTGGCGACCACGGATCGGCTCATTGAAATTGGCGGTGTGCCGGTAAGCGGGCTTAAGGTGATCGAAAATGCCCGTTTCCAGACATATGTAAACCCGGAGCGACAAATTTCTCGGGAAATAATTGAGCTGACATCGATTACGGATGCAAAAGTTGCAGGAGCACCTGTGCACTAGAGGCAATACATGACTTCTTTGATTATGTTGGGTCACACAAAGCGGTATGCCTTGTCGGGCATTATGTCGGCTTCGATTACCTTGTGCTGAAAAGCGAGCTAAAACGTGAAAAGCTGGCGCTGAAAAAACTGTTCACCATCGATACACTCGATCTGATTGGTTATATTGCCCCCTCATATGACATGCGTGACCTAGAGAGATACGCGATGGCATTCGGCACACGCATATATGACCGCCACAGTGCGGTGGGTGACGCATTGACCACAGCTTATCTGTTCGCCGAGCTTCTGCAGCAGTTCAAAGACCGTGGACATTCCACCTGGGGCGAGCTGATCATGGCCACCGACAGCCAGATGCGGTCGATGCAGTTTTAATCAAAAGTGTGAAATTAGATTTAATTACAAGTGCGTATCGACCAGCGATATGAAGCTGGTGGCTTATCGTAGAATAGGGTGAATAAAGAATTACATGTCCAAGAAAGAACCCGTGACATATAGTTACGGGTTCATAATGTTATTGAATATTAATCAAAGCACCATTTTTATAAGCAACGAAAACTCCCAGACCTGCAAATTCTTCATATTTCCTCGCTGTCCCATAAGAAACTCTTAAAGGAATGGCTTTTCCATCACTTTCAACCTCAATTGTAAAATTATCAGCCGCGCCGTTAATGATTGCTTCCATGAATTCAATCTCGCCTGGAATAACCAGCTGCTGACCGATCAGCACCATGTCTTTCTTTAAATCGTTAACCTGCTGTAATTCTTTCAAGCTTACATCGAATCGCTGGGAGATGTTGAACAGTGTATCCCCAGGATTGACGACGTAAATTCCGCTGTGTCGAAGCCATGGGTTGGTACTGAAAGGGCTTGTCCAACATAAATGGAGTCACTGACCAATTTATTTTCCTTTTTTAAGTCCTTGACGGTAACCCCGTACTTTTTAGCCAGAGAGAACAATGTGTCTCCTTTTTTTAAAAATGGGTATATAGGAAAGTTTTTCTTTAATAAAATAACCGGATTTTTCAAAAAACTTCACAATGCCTTGTCCCTATTGCTTTTTTTGTGCATATATCCTCAACCAAGCTAATAAAATATTACAAACCTGACAAAGAGAGTGTTTGAGGTGAGGAGTCGTTTGCACAATATGAGGATTCAGCCGGGAACATGATTAATCTTAGTAATATCCAGAGGGAGCAACCTTCTGCCGCAACGAATATTTTATTGCGGGATGCAGTATTGGCCGATAAAAGCGAGTCTCATTTCACACTTCTCACATCCAATTTAGGGAGGGCGAGTGGTGTGCACGATTACATCAAAGAGAGAACAATCAAGATTGGAAAGTATATCGTGGAGACGAGAAAAACAGTTCGTGTCATAGCGAAGGAGTTTGGCGTATCCAAAAGTACAGTCCATAAAGACCTGACAGAAAGATTGCCTGAGATCAACCCTGACCTTGCCAATGAAGTAAAAGAAATCCTTGATTATCATAAATCGATCCGCCATTTGAGAGGCGGGGAAGCCACAAAAATGAAGTATCGCAAAGAGGAAAGGGAAGAAGAGCCGGTTAAGTGAAAACGGATTGAAACAAACAGATTGGAGGGATTGTAATTCAGCTGTGTGATCATTGCCGGCAACAAAATGAAAAATGCCCAGCTTAGATTCCGAAAAGCCGGGCATCGCCACAAAAGGCGTGTATGATTCTGCTTTATACAAAAGCGGAGGCTGCCGCCTTTTATTATGGGGAGAAATGGACAAGCAGGTTAGTCACAGTCTGTACCCTAGGGAAATAAAGTTAAGGCTAGAGTGAAAAGTTACAAGAACTGATTTTAATGTGACAAATTTAAACAAATTGTTTCTGATTTTTCAACAAGAAGTTACTTATTTACCATTGTTGTGATAAAATAAACAATTAGGGTAGAATATGGTTCGCAGATTGCGGCAGCGTCTGTGTAATCTCGGACATCGTGATCTATTTTTACATAGATAAGGCAATTCGTCAGCTGAGATAACGAGGCTTAATCAGCCGCAGCCAGCCATTTGTCAAGGAGGAAAAAGCAAAATGTTTGCAAGGGATATCGGGATTGACCTTGGTACAGCCAATGTGTTGATCCATGTAAAAGGTCGAGGAATTGTCTTGAATGAACCGTCTGTTGTGGCGATCGATAAGAACACGAACAAGGTTTTGGCTGTTGGGGAAGAGGCGCGCAAAATGGTTGGGCGTACACCTGGCAATATCGTAGCGATTCGTCCGTTGAAGGATGGCGTTATCGCGGATTTCGATGTAACGGAATCTATGTTAAAACACTTCATCAATAAATTGAATGTAAAAGGTTTCTTGTCAAAGCCGAGAATCCTGATTTGCTGTCCGACGAACATCACGAGCGTTGAGCAAAAAGCGATCAAGGAAGCTGCTGAAAAGAGCGGCGGCAAGAAGATTTATCTTGAAGAAGAACCAAAAGTAGCGGCAATCGGTGCAGGAATGGACATCTTCCAGCCAAGCGGCAACATGGTTGTTGACATCGGAGGAGGAACTACGGATGTAGCTGTACTATCAATGGGCGATATCGTAACTTCTCAATCGATTAAAATGGCTGGCGACAAGTTTGACGCTGAAATTTTAAATTACATTAAACGTGAATACAAGCTGTTAATCGGTGAGAGAACAGCTGAAAATATCAAGATCCAAATCGGGACTGTATTCCCAGGAAGCCGCAGTGAGGAAATGGAAATCCGCGGACGTGATATGGTATCCGGACTCCCGCGCACGATTACGGTTCGTTCTGAGGAGATTGAAAAGGCTCTTAGGGAGTCAGTTGCTGTAATCGTTCAAGCGGCAAAAACAGTGCTGGAGAAAACCCCACCTGAATTGTCCGCAGACATCATTGACCGCGGCGTCATTTTGACTGGAGGCGGAGCACTGCTTCACGGAATCGACCAGCTTTTGCAGGAAGAACTTAAGGTACCGGTATTGATTGCGGATAACCCAATGGATTGTGTTGCAATCGGAACAGGTATTATGCTTGATAATATCGATCGTATCGCAGGTCGTCGCGGAATCATCTAAAATTAAAATCTGGAATTACTTCGGTGGGAAATGCCGCAGGATTCCAGATTTTTTTTCTTTGTCCAGCTCCAGCGCCTTGCCCCTCGAGACGTTTGTCTAGTTTCGCCTCCTAGAAACTCCGAAACTTCAACTCCGCCGGCAGAAGCAAAAAGCGCTTCTTTGTCGGAGTCTCCAGTTTCTGCGTTTCTGGACAGTCGGCTATACTTTTCGGTTTCGATCCTGCCAATGAAGTCAAAGAACGACTTCACTGTCAGGCCCTCCGATGCACAGGATGTGCTAGACCCGCTAGCCACAGGACGTGGTGATTTTAGGCGGGCGGCGCTTGTCGGGGCATACCAGGCGCTTGCGCTTTTCGTTTTTACCCAGTTTTTCTGGAATAAAACCCAAAATCCTACATTTTCCTGCAAATTTTTAGTGTTTCTTGCCGATATATTTCTTATAATAGAAAGTAGTGAAAAAATTTCCTGTTGCTTAGGAGTTTTTTCGATAAGGGTGTGAGAATATGTTCAGAGGCTTTTATACAGTCGCTTCCGGTATGCTTGCGCAGCAGCGCAGGACGGAGATGCTAACGAATAATATGTCCAATGCCAGTACGCCGGGATATAAGGCGGACCAGGCGGGAATGAGGGCGTTCCCGGAAATGCTGCTACAGCGCTTTGACAAGCAGCAAATTCCGACTGAGAAAGGCCTGAATTTGCCGTTTGCTAAGGAGATTGGCACAATTAATACAGGTGTGTACATGCAGGAAGCAATCCCGAAATTCATCCAGGGTGATTTGCGCGAAACTGGACGGAAGACGGATGTGGCTTTGCTCGATATTAATATGCCCGAAAATGGGTCAGTATTTTTTACTGTGCGTAACACAGATGGTACAGTTCGTTATACTAGGAATGGAAATTTCACAATCGATGCGCAGGGTTATTTGACGACTGGCAGCGGGCATTATGTGCTGGATTCAGCAGGCCAGGAAATCCAGCTTTCGAGTGACCGTTTCACAATCAATGATGGCGGTGTCCTGACTGGTGAAAATGGTGAGGGTGCTACACTTGGTGTAGCCTATGCGAACAATCCGCTGCGAATGATAAAAGAAGGCGACGGCCTGTTCCGTACTGAAGATGGCGGCGAACTTCCTAATGCATTTGGTGCTGAAGGAGTCCAGTTCAGGACGCAGCAAGGCTTCCTTGAACAATCCAATGTCGATATCAGCAGGACAATGACCGACATGATGACAGCTTACCGTGCTTTCGAAGCGAACCAAAAGATTCTTCAGGCTTACGATAAAAGCATGGAGAAGGCTGCGAACGAAATCGGAAGGCTATAGTATTCTGGATCAAATTTTAAAAGGAATCGCGCTCCTGTACTGGAGGCGTATTGAGGTATAAAATATGAATAGAACAATGATCACTTCAACCAATACATTATCCCAACTGCAAAAGCAGATGGACATGATCAGCCACAATCTTGCCAATATCGATACAGCTGCTATAAGCGCCGCGAAGCATCTTTTACTGACCTGCTGGTGCAGGAATACAAGAATCAGCCTAATAATGCGCTTGAGCCGCAGAACCGGATGACACCATTTAACATTCGCCAGGGCAATGGGGCTAGATTAGGCCAAATACAGATGAATCTAACGCAAGGCAATATCAAGACAACGGACAGGCCATTGGACACTGCTTTCACGCAGAAGGCCAATTTTACCGGGTGATGGTCCAAAATGAAGATGGCAGCTCAGCGATGCGTTTGACACGTAATGGTGCATTGTACCTTTCGCCGCTTACTGATAATGATCTATGCTTGTCAATAGCGACGGGCATGCGATCCTTGATGAGAACAACCAGCCAATTACTATTACAGGTAATGTGAAAAACTTTAATATTAATCAATCAGGACTTTTAACAGCCGAAATGTATAATGGGATAAGCCAAGAAGTGAATCTTGGTGTAATATTGATTAATAAGCCTCAATTTTTAGAGCAAAAAGGAGCGAATCTGCTGGGGTTGCCAGACAACCTGGCTGAGCTTGGCGCAATCGAGGAAGAGATAATGACTAATCTGGCTGGTCCCTTAAGGAACCAAATCGCCATCCAGCAAGGTGTCCTTGAGCAATCGAATGTAGATATGAGCAAAGAAATGACGGATTTAATCAATGTACAGAGGAGCTACCAGTTCCACTCGAAGTCTATAACACTGGCCGATCAAATGCTTGGACTAGTGAATGGAATCCGTTAAGAGGGGAAGAGCAACCAAAATGGCTTTGAACAAGAATAATCAAGAAGCAATAACGCGTGAAGAAGTGAAAAAGGAAAAGAAATCACGTGATAAAAAGAAGAGAATCCGGGTTCGCCTTATTCCGATCTGGCTTCGGATTATTATTGTGATCCTACTGTTTGGTGCAAGTATCGTGCTAGGCGCCATGTTCGGCTATGCCGTTATGGGCGGGGGCGAAGTGAAGGGAATATTCCAAAAATCTACCTGTCACATATTGTCGACCTTGTTAATAAAGAATAAAAAGTTTTTCAGGAAGGGAGATTCCCCTTCCTTTTTATTTGGTTTTTTTAGTACAATAGTTGGTAAGTATTAGTAGGAGGTACTAAAAATGATGGACATCACACAAATCAAAGAAATCATCCCGCACCGCTATCCATTTTTACTCGTTGATAAAATTGTTGAAATTGAAGAAGGTAAAAGGGCAGTCGGCATCAAGAATGTGACGGCAAACGAAGAATTCTTCAACGGCCATTTCCCTGATTACCCGGTCATGCCAGGTGTGCTGATCGTGGAAGCACTGGCGCAGGTTGGTGCAGTTGCGGTTTTGAAGCTGGAGGAAAACCGCGGGAAGATTGGCTTCTTTGCAGGTATCGACAACTGCAGATTTAAAAGGCAGGTAAAACCAGGCGACCAGCTTCGCCTTGAAGTTGAAATGATCAAGCTGCGCGGGCCGATTGGAAAAGGTAAGGCAGTTGCGACTGTAGATGGCGAGCTGGCTTGCGAAGCGGAGATAACATTTGCGATAAAGTAGGAACCGTGTTTTTGGGTTCTTTTTTATTAAAAAGGAAATTATAAAAT
>NZ_BAUW01000049.1 GCF_000517385.1 Mesobacillus boroniphilus JCM 21738
ATCAATTTGTCCGAAGTCCTCCCAAGTTCGGCCAAATCCCCGTCGGTGCAGCTAGCTTATATTTGTCTGAAGTCCCTCTAGGTTCGGGCCAAAAATCTCGCTGGAGCAGCAACTGTTTGTCCGAAGTAACTCCCAATCATTTTCACCACCTTTTATATGGAGATTCACTTAAAACACAAGTAATCTCCTACTGTTTTAACGTTTTTTGGAAGTGTTTTCACAGGTTTTTACGCTCTTCTAAAATATTGACACCCTAAACAAAATTCTCTATCTCAAGATGCAGGACTGGCAAAGGTAGAATAGAAATTGAGATATATTTTTGTTCGCAGCAACGAGTTTTTCAGGAAGGGGCGGTTTAGGTGGAGTCAAAAAATAAGGACAAATTAAGCAATGAAATGATGACGCTTTCAAATTCTGAAGCGGAGTGGAAGTTAGTTTGGGAAGAGAACTTTAATCTTCTTGAGATAGATGAAAACAAATGGAATTTTGTTGAGGCCGGCACTGGCTTCGGGAATGAAGAATCCCAGTACTATACAAGACGAAAAGAAAACGCACGAATCGAGAATGGCATGCTGGTGCTTGAGGCCAGGAATGAGGAGTATAAAGGGATGGATTATACATCTGCGAAATTGACGACCAGAGGCAAGGCAGCCTGGACATACGGACGATTTTCGATTCGGGCGAAATTGCCGGAAGGCCAGGGGATTTGGCCAGCAATCTGGATGATGCCAGAGGATATGGAAAAGTACACAGGCTGGCCTGCCTGCGGGGAAATTGACATCATGGAACTGATTGGCCATCAACCAGGTACGGTTTATGGAACGCTACATTATGGCATGCCTCACACATATACAGGAGAAAATTATACCCTTCCTGAAGGTAAAAAGTTCTCTGATGATTTCCATGAATTCACTCTTGATTGGGAACCAGGTGAATTCAGATGGTACGTAGATGATGTGCTGTATGCACGGCAGACTGAATGGTTCAGCAAGGCTCCGGAATCAGAGGGACAGCAGCCAGGATTCGCACCGTTCGACCGTGAGTTTTACCTCCAGCTGAATCTTGCGGTTGGTGGGAAATGGCCTGGGTATCCTGATGACAATACTCATTTTCCTCAGCGGATGACGGTTGATTACATCAAAGTTTACGAGAGAGTAGATAAATAAAATTAGAGGTGAGCAATAGATGACTAGATTTTCAAGAGATTTTACTTTCGGCACAGCTACATCTTCCTATCAGATTGAAGGGGCGTATAAAGAAGATGGCAGAAGCTTTCTATTTGGGATACGTTCTCCCGGACTCCCGGAAAGGTCTTCAATATGGATAACGGGGATATCGCCTGTGACCATTACCATTTATATGAGAAGGATATTGAAATTTTAAAAATGCTTGGTGTGGACTCCTATCGATTCTCGATTGCCTGGCCAAGGATTTTTCCAGAGCAGGGAAAGTATAACGAAGCTGGAATGAATTTTTATAAAAAGCTTATAGCACGCCTGATTGAAAATGGAATCAAGCCTGCGGTCACTCTTTACCATTGGGATTTGCCAATGTGGGCCCATGAACAGGGCGGCTGGGCAAACAGAGAATCTGTATATTGGTTCATGGAGTACGCAGAGAAATGCTTTGAGGAACTTGATGAGCATGTGGAAATGTGGATTACCCATAATGAGCATGGTGCGCAGGATTCCTTGGTTACCATCAGGGTGTACATGCCCCAGGACATACAAATATGGAGGAAGCATTAAAAGCCGTCCACCATATTCTTCTGTCCCATGGTGAGGCAGTGTCCCTGTTGAAAGGCAAGTTTGCCTCCACAACATCTGTCGGCATTACGCTGAATCTGTCGCCGATGTATCCTGCCAGCAATTCAGCAAATGACCGATTGGCGGCTAACAATGCCGACGGCTATACAAACCGCTGGTTCCTTGATCCTGTATTAAAAGGGTCTTACCCAGTCGATATGATGAATCTGTTCTCCAAATACGTCCACTCCTTTGATTTTATCCAGGAAGGTGATTTGGAAAAAATTTCGATTGAGTGTGATTTCTTTGGAATCAACTTTTACAACCGCAGTCTAGTTCAATTCAACGCTGCGTCGGATTTCCTTTACACAAGTGCTTACTCAGACTACCCGAAGACAGGGATGGGATGGGATATCTCTCCTGTGGAGTTTAAGGATTTAATTCGCCGTCTGCGCAAGGAATATACGAAACTGCCAATCTTTATCACTGAAAATGGCGCTGCCTTCGATGATCACGTTTCAGAGGACAATACAGTCCATGACCCTGAGAGGCAGAGTTATATAGAGCAACATATTAAGGCTGTTGCCGAGCTTAATGAAGAGGATATGAACATTGCCGGCTACTATCAATGGTCCCTTCTCGATAACTTTGAATGGGCATTTGGTTATGAAAAACGTTTCGGTATTACCTATGTCGACTTCGAAACACAGGAGAGAATCCTAAAAGACAGCGGTTACCGTTATGCCGAAATCATCAAGGAACGTTCAATTTAAATCCAATACCTCCGGAGTGATAATGATGGAAAAATACAGAATCGATGATCAGCAATACTTTGTAATTGAACAATTTGACCAGGCGAAGACATTTTCGAGCTTCCTCCCCGGTCTTGCAGGCTTATACGGAATCCCGATTTGGTCGTTTTATGTGAATCGGGGCCAGGCAATGGTAAGCTTTGGTGTCCAGGATAAAAACCATGCGATCACCGAGTTTTTTCCGGCAAACCAGGCGTATCAGCGCGTTTCTATGAATGGATTCCGCACGTTCGTCAAATTGACGGGTGAGCACGGAACGACAATATTTGAACCATTTTCCGCTTATGGCGGCACTAAAGGCCGTAAACGCAACATGTATATCAAGGAAAATGAATTGAAAATAGAAGAAATCAACGAGCAATATGGCGTGAAGACGCTCGTCACCTATTTCACGCTGCCTAATGAGAACTTTGGGGCATTGGTGCGCAAAGTGGAGATCGAGAACATTTCCGAACAGAAGATGGAACTCGAAGTTCTCGACGGGCTGCCGGCAATTATCCCGTTCGGCATTGATGATGCGGCTTACAAGGCGGTTGGAAATACACTGAAGAGCTGGATGGATGTATTTAACCTCGACCAAGGGATTCCTTACTACAGAGTCCGGTCTTCAACGAATGATTCTGCTCAAGTCGACGAAGTGACAAAAGGCCACTTTTATTTAAGCTTTACAGAAAATGGCGGCTTGATTTCGCCAGTTGTTGATGCCGACTTGATCTTCGGGCCGAACAGTTCGCTTTCGTATCCGAATGAGTTTGAAGGAAAGTCAATTGAAGACATTGCAGCTGCTGTGCAGGTAACCTCCAATAAAGTGCCGTGCGGATTTTCACCTGTAGGCCATGTGCTCGGTCAAGGGGAGAAGCTATCACTCTATACACTAGTAGGCCATGTGAATGATATTGAAATCATCAATGAAAAAGCGGATGAGATCATGGCAGCTGGTTACATGGAGCGCAAATATGAAGAAAACCAGGCTCTTGTTACCACGATCACTAAAGATGTAATGACAAAAACAGCATCACCGCTATTTGATGCTTATATCAACCAGAGTTATCTTGATAACGTACTTCGTGGTGGATATCCAGTGTTGTTAGAGACTGATGGTGAACCGTTCATCTATTACGTCCATTCGCGTAAACACGGTGACCTGGAAAGGGATTATAACTTCTTTTCACTCGCACCTGAATTCTTTTCACAGGGTAACGGGAATTTCCGTGATGTGAATCAAAACCGCCGGAACGATGTCTTTTTCCATCCTGAAACCGGTGTGTTCAACATCAAGCTGTTCATGAGCTTGATCCAGGCAGACGGATACAATCCACTCGTGGTGAAGGGCGCAAGCTTTGAAATAACCGACAAAACTGTGTGGAGCTGGCTGGATGAAATGGTCATCGACGCTGGTCATGCTGCTTTTATCAGGAGCAAGCTTGAAGGCACCTATACACCTGGGGATTTACTGCAAAGTATTACGGACAGGGAAATCGAGCTGTCGGTATCGCTTCCGGAGTTCCTGAAAAAAGTCCTTTCAATGAGCAGCCAGAACATCGAGGCTGAATTTGGCGAAGGCTACTGGATGGATCACTGGACGTATAATCTGGATCTTGTTGAAAACTATTTGAAAGTATATCCAGAGAACAAACAGCAGCTGCTCTTCGAGGAACGGGATTATAAATACTTCTCCAGTCCGGTATTTGTTAATCCGCGCTCAGAAAAATATGTGCTTGTTGATGGAAAGGTCCGCCAGTACGATGCCATTACTGAAGAGGGGCACCAGACAAGTTCCAGCTGGCTGAAGAGTTCTGATGGCGAATTCTATACATCAAACCTGTACGGCAAAATGTTCACGTTAGCGCTGAACAAATTTTCCACCCTGGATCCTATTGGAATGGGTGTAGAGATGGAGGCGAACAAGCCTGGCTGGAATGACTCGATGAATGGGCTGCCTGGTTTATTCGGTTCAGCGATGGGGGAAACTCTCGAGCTTAAGCGCCTGCTCGATTTTGTGGTAGCTGCTGGACAGGAAGCGGACAAGGAAATTCTCTTTCCGGTGGAAGTCTATAAGCTTGTAGAAGCTGTGAATGCACAACTCGAACAGTTCAAAATGGGCAACCTTGACGAGTTCGGTTATTGGAACCAAGTTTCACATGCGAGAGAACAGTACCGCGAATCGATTCGAAACGGATTCAATGGGGAGGAAGTAAGTGTTCCTCTGCAACAGTTGGTTCTTGCAGCCAGCAAATGGCTGGAGAAAACGACAGCTGGAATTGAACGGGCGAAAGAAATCGGAAACGGCCTGATTCCAACTTACTTTGCCTTCAAAGCTGATCAGTGGGAGAAGCTGACGGACGAAAATGGGAAACAGAAGCTGAACAAGAAGGGTCTGCCGCTCGTGAAGGTCCATTCATTCGAAGTTTCTGCATTGCCGCATTTCCTTGAAGGACCTGCTAGGGAAATGAAAACGGCTGGCCTGGAAACAGCCCAATCGATTTATAAGCACGTAAGGGAATCTGATATATTCGATGCCAAGCTGAAGATGTACAAAACATCTGGATCACTTGAAGAGCAAACGTATGAAATCGGCCGTGCCCGTGCGTTCACGCCAGGCTGGCTGGAGCGGGAATCGATTTTCATGCACATGGAATTCAAATATCTGCTCAGTGTCCTGAAGTCTGGATTATATGACGAGTTTTTCGAGGATTTGACTAATGCGCTTCCGCCATTCATGGATCCAGAGGTATACGGCAGAAGCATTCTTGAAAACTCATCGTTTATTGCCAGCAGTGCAAATCCAGATCAATCTGTCCATGGACAGGGCTTTGTAGCAAGATTGAGCGGAACGACAGCCGAATTCTTGAGTATTTGGCAGTTGATGATGATCGGCAAGGAAGCTTTCACAGTCAATGAAGCAGGATTGAGCTTACGCCTGCAGCCAATTTTACCGTCATGGCTTTTCGGCACAGATGGAAAGGTACAGTTTACATTACTGGGCCATACAGAGGTAACCTACCATAATCCTTCTGGAAAAAGTACGTTTGGAGCTGATGGCGTAAAGACCGTAAAATATGTGCTTCATACGGACGGCGAAATGGTAGAGGTAGAGAATGATACTTTGCCAGAATCATATGCAAAAGACGTAAGAGACGGCAAAATCGACAGAATTGATGTTTATCTAAACTAAGGAACCGGGGTGCGCTTGATGGAAATGAAAATATTTCAGACCGCAAAGAATACAGGAGACCGATTAGCCGACAAGGGAAATCTTGCGGCTTCAAATGAAGCAGATCTACAGCACACTGTACTGAAGCTTGATCCGGAGAAAAAGTATCAGAGCTTCATGGGTTTTGGAGGAGCTTTTACCGAGGCGGCTGCCTACACCCTTGCCCAAATTCCGGCTGAAGACCGGCTGAAAGTAATTGAGAGCTATTTCAATCAGGAAACAGGACTAGGCTACAGCCTGGGCAGAACGCATATCCACAGCTGCGACTTCGCCCTTGAGAACTATACCTATGTTGAGGAAAATGATGTCGAACTCAAAACGTTTTCGATTGAGCGCGAACATAAATACGTACTTCCACTTATCAAGGATGCTGTAAAGGCAAGGGGAGAAGAGTTTACGATGCTGTCTTCCCCCTGGAGCCCTCCAGCTTGGATGAAAACCAATAATGAAATGAATAATGGCGGAAAGCTGAAGCCAGAATTCTATGGAGCATGGGCGTTGTACTACACTAAGTACATCAAAGAAATGGAGAAGGAAGGCGTACCTATTTGGGGAATCACTGTTCAAAACGAACCTGAGGCAACTCAGGTATGGGATTCGTGCAGGTATACGGCAGAAGAAGAACGTGACTTCGTTAAAAACCATTTAGGACCTGTCATGGAGAAGGAAGGCCTTGGAGATAAGAAAATCATCATCTGGGATCATAACAGGGATATTGCCTATGAGCGGGCAAAAACGATTTTATCAGATTCAGAGTCTGCTAAATATATTTGGGGCACAGGCCTCCACTGGTATGTCTCAGAGGAATTTGAGAACTTAAGCAAAATCCATGATGAATTCCCTGATAAACACTTGATCTTCACAGAAGGATGCATCGAAGGCGGAGTGCAGCTAGGTGCCTGGCATACAGGAGAACGTTATGCAAGGAACATCATGGGCGATATCAACAACTGGCTTGAAGGCTGGGTTGACTGGAATATCGTCCTGAATGAACAGGGCGGACCTAACCATGTAGGCAATTACTGCGATGCACCGGTAATTGTCGATACAAAGACTGGAGAGATTCACTATAACAGTTCGTTTTATTATATCGGACATTTCAGTAAATACATCAAACCGAATGCGGTTAGGATTGCACACGAGTTAAATCACGAGTCACTAAAGTCAGTTTCATTCCAGAACCAAGATGGCTCGATTGCTGCAGTCGTGATGAACGATGAAGACCAATCAGAAACAATCAGCATTTCTATTGAAGGAAATGTAACGAAAGCAGAGCTGCCGGAACACTCTATCACAACCTTCATTGTAAAAAGCTAGAAAACAATATAGTAGACACTAAAGTGGACCGCCTCCTTGTCATGACAGAATCAATTTTTATTGAATGGATGTTACGAAAAGGAGGTGGTGTTTTTTTAGCAAGGTAATTCTATCTTTTTAAAAAATGGAGGAGGAATTGGATTGAAAAAAACACTGGCCATTTTACTAAGTACAATGATGATGTTGCCTGGTACGAGTTTCGCAGGCTCCGACGTCAATAATGAAAATGCAGTCCAGAAGCAGGATATTAAACAGAACAAATCTGAATGGTCTCTTGTCTGGTCAGATGAATTCAGCGGGCCTGAAATCGACCGCAGCAAATGGACACATGATATCGGGAACTGGATTGTGGACGAGGATGGCAATGGAATAGCACCTGGCTGGGGGAACAATGAAAAAGAGTATTATACGGATTCAAGTGAAAACGCCTTCATCGACGATGGCAAGCTTGTCATCAAAGCGAAGCAAGAAAAGGTTACAGACGAATTTGGAACATATGATTACACTTCAGCTAAGCTGAAAACAAAAGGCCTGTTCAGCAAAAAATACGGACGCTATGAAATAAAGGCGAAGCTGCCAACAGGGAAAGGGCTCTGGCCGGCGATCTGGATGCTGCCTGAGGAAGATAAATACGGTACGTGGGCAGCTTCTGGTGAAATCGATATTATGGAGTCATGGGGCAGCAGACCCCATACAGTAGCAGGAACAATCCATTATGGTGAAGGATGGCCGAATAACAAGTATACCGGCAAGGAATTCGAGCTTCCTGAAAATAGAGGCATCGATAAGTGGCATACATATGCCCTTGAGTGGGAACCAGGAGAGCTGCGCTGGTATGTAGACGGAGAACTTTATCAAACTCAGAATAAATGGTATTCCAAAGGAAAGGATAACGCAGCAAACTTTTCCTATCCTGCACCTTTCGATCAGGAATTCTATTTAGTTATGAATCTTGCAGTTGGCGGCTGGTTTGACGGGGAGCCAGATGAGACGACAAAATTCCCTAGTCAAATGGAAGTAGATTATGTCAGGGTCTACGATTTGAAAAAACGAGATTATCGCGAGCCGGTTGAGCCAGTGTCAGGACCTGTGGAATTGCCAGCAGATGCAAAGCAGCCGCTAGAAGACGGGAATTTGATCTATGACCAAAATTTTGAAGAACCGATTACCGCTGTGGATGAGCCAGGTGAAGCACTGGATTCAAAGTATTGGAACTTTGTAAAGTTACCGGAGTTCGGCGGAGACGGCAGCCTGACAGTGGAAGAAATTGAAGGCAAGAGGTTTGCTAAAACAAATATCACGAATGCGGGATCCCAGCTTTATTCCCTGCAAATGATCCAGAACCTTTCTCTAGGCAATGGCGGAAAATATAAAGTCAGCTTTGATGCTAAATCAACGGCACCGCGTAATATCATGGTAAAAACGGGCGCCGGCGCTTCACGGAGCTGGGTGAAATATTCAAATGAAGAGTCGTTTAAGCTGACGAGTGAAATGCAAAGATATGAATTTACCTTTGATATGCTGAATGAAACAGACATCGCGTCAAGACTTGAATTCAATCTTGGCGGCAACGGGACGAATCCTGTCTGGATCGGTAACGTGAGAGTCGAAGATATCACTGGGGCTGCTGTAGACGAAGATGGTCCAAAACAGCCGCTTCCAGATGGAAATCATGTCTATAATAGCACGTTTGACCAGGGCGGCATGGATCGTCTCATGTTCTGGAACTTCTCGGTCGAAGATGCAGCTGCAACGGCATCTGTTTCTGAAGACGATCGAGAGCTCCGTGTGTCGATTGAAGATGAAGGCAGCCATCCTGAAGCCATCAAGCTTGACCAACAAGGGGTTAATCTAGTTAAGGGAAATGATTATAAGCTTTCCTTTAAAGCAAGAGCAGATGAATCAAGAACGATTCAAGCTGTACTTTTGAATAAGGCAGGTACATCTGATTACTCTGGAATTAACACGATTGAGCTCACTTCCAATATGGAAGAGAAAATAGTTGAATTTACAATGCCAGAGGAAGTTTCTGATTCAGAGGCTCAACTTGTCTTTAGTTTTGGGGACGAAGTTGGTGATGTCTACCTGGATGATGTAGTCTTGCTTAAGACTTCAAACATCCCGGATTATGGAAATATTGATTTGTACCCATTGAAAAATGGTGATTTTTCAGACGGTTTATCATCATGGGGAAGTTATGTACACTATGATGCTGCAGCCAGTATCTCTGAGGAAAATGGCGAAGCAAAAGTGGGTATTACCAAGGAAGGCAATGAAACATGGAGCGTCCTTTTGGAACAGGGTAATTTAAGCCTTTCTAAAGGAGTCGAATATGAGCTTAGCTTTGCCGCTCGCTCTACACAGGCGAGAGAGGCAGAGATTACGGTTGAAAATGCTCAGTACAACAGATTTTTCAGTGAAGTGATCACACTTAGTGACCAAATGCAGCAATACACATATGAATTCACGATGCCTGTTGATGACCTTACTGCTTTCAAGATGCTGCTTGGCAAAAATGCTTCGTCACCAGTTGGCCTACACGATGTATTCATTGATAATGTGGTCTTGAAAGTTAAGGACGCACCGACCGAGCAAGACCCAGAGCCGGAGCCCGTTTCCACACCTGGTATTGATAATGGAACATTTAGCGAAGGAACAGAAGGTTGGTCCGCATGGTGGGGAGATCAATGGAGCGGTGTTGGTGTAGGTAGAATGACTGCTGAAAACGAAGAACTAAAGGTTGAAATTTCAGCGGTTGGCGGTGCTTCATACGTTCCACAGATATATCAAAAGGGACTGCTTTTTGAAAATGGCGGCAGCTATACAGTCGAGTTTGTTGCCAGGGCGGACGTGCCGAGGAAAATGAATGTCAATATCGGAAAAGAGCTTACAAGTGCCCCTTGGTTCATTGGCTATATGCCAACGCAAACTTTCGATTTAACGAATGAAATGACTCGGTACAGTTATACCTTTGTTATGAATGAAGCAACATATGCCGATGGCAAAATCGTTTTCGAGCTTGGTAATATTGAAGGTGGAAATGCAGCAACAAATGTCTATCTGGACAATGTAAGCATCATAAAAAATTAAGTGAATTAGCGGATGGATAGACTTGGTCGAAATAATTGGGAATGTGGTCGAATAATTTAAAAATGCGCCAATAAAATGCAAAATGTGGTCGAATAATCTTAAAATTCGCCAATAAAACTCAAAATGTGGTCGAATTATTATGAAATTCGTCAATAAGATTTAAATATGGTTAAAACAAGAGGCAGAGCAGCAACTCTTTTCTGCCTCTTTTCCTTCAATTCCATTGCGTTGCTTTAAAATTTAACAATCGCTGTTGAATATAACGTGGCCAGGGTAATCCAGACCATGAGAGGAAAATTTAAAGGTGGAAATGCAATATGAATTTACAGAAAAACAGCAGTCTGCCTAAACAGATTGGCTTATTAGCACTTACCTGGCCTATTTTTATAGAAATGTTCTTGCACATGTTAATGGGCAGCACGGATACTTTCATGCTGTCCCATATTTCGGATGATGCTG
The DNA here is from genome assembly GCF_000517385.1 of Mesobacillus boroniphilus JCM 21738. GTDB lineage: Bacteria > Bacillota > Bacilli > Bacillales > Cytobacillaceae > Mesobacillus > Mesobacillus boroniphilus. The sequence goes on from NZ_BAUW01000049.1 coordinate 10,638, forward strand.
TTGCGGCTGTAGGTGTAGCCAATCAGCTCGTATTTTTCATGATCCTGGTATTTGGTTTCGTTGCGACAGGAACTGCAGTTTTGGTATCACAAAACCTTGGAGCAGGACTTCAAACGGATGCAAGGAAGATATCTGGTCTGTCGCTATCTCTTAATCTTATATTCGGAATATTGGTCAGTGTAATTGTTGTTGGTTTCAACGATTTATTTTTACAAATGTTCAATCTGACGCCTGAAATACATCGTCTTGCTCAACAGTATTTAACGATAGTTGGCGGAACACTTTTTACACAGGCGCTTCTTGTTACTGCTTCAGCAATACTGCGTGCAAATGGGTTAACGAAAGAGGCGATGTTCATTTCAATTATAATGAATGTCATTCACCTTGCCGGTAACAGTCTATTTATATATGGACTATTCGGCGTCCCGGAAATGGGTGTTCAGGGTGTGGCTATTTCGACAGCCTTATCTCGTGCAATCGCAGTGATTCTAATATTCCGATTACTATACCGCAGGCTCCCTATGAAAATTGCTTTAGAAGACTATCTGAACTTCAATAAATCTTTTATCAAAAAGATCCTGAAAATAGGTGTCCCTTCTGCTGGCGAAAATGTTGTGTATAACACCAGCCAGATGGCGATCACCGTCATTATTGGTTTGCTTGGTGCTATGGCACTGACAACAAGGGTATACACCTTTAACATTATGTCATTTATGATGCTTTTCGGAATCGCGATCGGCCAGGGAACGCAAATACTAATCGGATACAAGGTCGGTGCAAGAGAGTTTGATAAAGCCTATCACCAGCTATTGAAAAGCTTGAAACTAAGTATCATCATCACGATGGCGATCACCGTGGTAATCGTATCCATCAGGGAACCGATCCTGGGGATTTTTACTGATAATAAGGAGATCATCAGGGAAGGCAGCAAGGTTCTGCTCCTTTGTTTACTCCTTGAACCTGGGAGAACCTTCAACATAGTCGTGATCAGTTCTCTCCGGGCAGCCGGAGATGCGGTATTCCCAGTGAAGATGGCTTTTGTCTCGATGTGGGGAATCAGCGTTCCACTGGCCTATATCCTGGGGATTACAATGGGTTTTGGCCTTTCTGGCATTTGGATAGCCTTTATCATTGATGAATGGTTCAGAGGAATCATCATGTATATTAGATGGAGAAGCCGTGTCTGGGAGAAGAAGGTGCTGGTTGATGACAGGGTGCAAACAGCGTGATCATTTATTTTTTGAGAGGAGGGGCGAGAAGGTGAATTACAGACTACTTGGAAGCACAGGGATAAAGGTGTCGGAAGTTGGGTTTGGTGCCTGGCAGCTCGGGAACGCCAGGGACTGGGATGGTATGGAGGACAATCATGCAATCAGGCTGGTGCATGAAGCGCTTGATCAAGGCTGCAATTTCTTTGATACAGCTCCGAATTATGGCGGGGGAAATAGTGAGACATTGCTTGGGAAAGCTCTTACTGGAAGAAGGAGCGAGGCGGTGATTAACAGCAAATTTGGGCATCATCCAGATAACACTCTTGATTTTAATTCGGAGAAAATCCGCAGTTCGGTTGAGAATAGCTTACGCCGGCTTAAAACGGATTATCTGGATTCAATTTTGCTTCATAACCCTCCGTTTGAAATCTTGACTGGAAGCACAGATCATTTCGAGGTATTGGAGTCACTCAAGCAGGAGGGCAAGATTCGGGCTTATGGAGCTTCAGTGGACTCTGCGAGAGAAATGAACGAGCTGCTTCGGAATACCGGAAGCCAGGTTATTGAGGTAATGTTCAATATTTTTCATCAGGAGCCAAGGAGAGCATTCAAGCTGGCGGCAGAAAAGAATGTAGGACTGATCGTTAAAGTTCCGCTTGATTCTGGGTGGCTATCAGGTAAGTATGATGAAAACAGTGTATTTACAGATATACGGAGCCGCTGGGACCGGAAACAGCTTATAAAAAGAGCAGAGCTCCTGCCTGTTCTTAAGGAAATGCTGGAACCAGGGGAATCGCTGGTCCAGCTGGCTTTAAGGTATATTCTTTATTTTCAGGAGGTCTCTACCGTCATTCCAGGAAACAAGAATCTTGAGCAGCTGATTGAGAATTTATCTGCCTCAAATCAAAGGATCTCAGCGGAAAAAGTAAAGAAGATAGAAGAGCTATGGGAAGAAAAGCTGCAAGCAGACCCTTTGGTGGTAGAAAAAACAAAACAGAGTTTTTGGAGGTTTTAAATAATGGCATATCAACCAGACAGCAATCGTTATGAAAAGATGACATATAACAGATGCGGAAAATCAGGCCTCAAATTGCCGGCAATTTCACTAGGCCTATGGCACAACTTCGGCGGCCAGGATGCATTTGAGAATGGCCGTTCGTTAATCAGAAGAGCTTTTGATCTAGGCATCACCAATTTTGATCTTGCGAATAATTATGGTCCACCGCCTGGTTCAGCTGAGGAGAACTTTGGTGCTATTCTTAAGAAAGATTTTTCAGGATACCGTGATGAAATGGTGATTTCAACGAAAGCTGGCTATGGCATGTGGGCGGGGCCTTATGGTGACTGGGGTTCAAGGAAATACCTCGTATCCAGCCTGGATCAAAGCTTGAAAAGGATGGGTCTTGATTACGTCGATATTTTCTACCATCACAGGCCAGATCCGGAAACTCCTTTAGAGGAAACAATGATGGCACTAGATCATGTTGTGAGGCAGGGAAAAGCTCTTTATGTCGGCCTTTCCAACTATGGAGTTGAGGAAACAAAACAGGCTATCACAATTCTAAAAGAGCTGGGAACTCCATTGCTGATCCACCAGCCTGCCTATTCGATGTTCAACCGCTGGGTAGAAGATGGACTGACCGATTTGCTGCAAGAAGAAGGAGTCGGATCGATCGCATTTGTTCCATTGGCGCAAGGGTTGCTGACAAACAGGTATATCAATGGAATTCCACAAGACTCGAGAGCTCTGAAGCCAAACAGCTTCCTCAATGAGGGCGATGTATCTGAAGAAGTTCTTTCGAAGGTTAGACAATTAAATGAAATTGCACAGGAACGCGGCCAGTCACTTGCCAGATGGCACTTGCCTGGTTCTTAGGGAACAGAAAATCACTTCAGCGCTAATTGGTGCAAGCAAGGTAAGCCAAATTGAAGAAAACGTTGCTGCCCTGAATCGTCTTGAGTTCAGTAAAACCGAATTGAACTTGATTGATGAAATCTTAAAATAAGGAATTCAACAAAGCTGTAAAGCCAAATGGTTTTACGGCTTTTTTTTTTATGGAATGTTTTTCTTGTCTTTAGGGTAAAGGTAATTTGATCTTATATCATGATAGGTACGTCTTTTTTTTATCAAAGATGTCTGCTTTGGTAGTATTCAGTTAGCGTCAATTCGGCACTGAAAATAAGAAATCGTCAAAGTGCTAACAATATAGTCAAAATACGTGAGAATTTAGGAGTGAAAAAGTGATCAGCTTTGAAAATGTATCTAAGAAATATGACGACGGAACCTATGCGGTTAATAATTTTAATTTACATATTAAAGAGGGGGAGTTGCTTGTCCTGATTGGTCCAAGCGGCTCCGGAAAAACGACAACATTAAAAATGATCAATCGGTTGATTCCTCTTACGGAAGGCTACATTAAAATCAAGGATAAGATGATCAGTGACTATGATATTCACGAGCTGCGCTGGGATATCGGGTATGTCCTACAGCAAATCGCGTTGTTCCCGCATATGACGATTGAAGAGAATATTGCCGTTGTCCCGGAAATGAAGCGATGGGATCAGGCAAAGATTGATCACCGTATAGATGAATTACTGAATATGGTTGGACTTGAACCAAAAACGTACCGCAAAAGGCTGCCCCATGAATTATCCGGAGGACAGCAGCAACGAATTGGTGTAGCCCGCGCACTGGCGGCCAACCCGCCGATTATTTTAATGGACGAGCCATTCAGCGCATTGGATCCCCTGAGCAGGGAAAAACTCCAGGATGATCTTATCGAGCTTCAAAAAAACATAAAGAAAACCATCGTATTCGTTACACATGATATGAACGAAGCATTAAAGCTCGGAGATAGGATTTGTTTGATGAGAAAAGGAGAGGTTGTGCAGACAGGAACTCCGGAAGAGCTGATCCAACAACCAGTAAATGAATTTGTCCGTGAATTTGTGGGGATAGATCAGGGAAACAGAACAACGGTAGATGTGCGGGAAGCTATCCAACCCGTCACCGCTGAAGAACTGAACAATCTGCCTGTAGTTGCCCCGACAGTGTCTATAAATGAAATTCTCTCGTTATTGAGTGAGCATGAACAGCTGGCGGTTGAAGAAATGGATAAAATAATCGGAACCATAGACAGGCGTGGAATGATCCGGATTTTATCCAGGCAGATGGAGGGCATGAAATGAATAGCTGGACTTCCACATTTATTGATAGAAAAGACGAGCTTTTAAGTGCACTGCTGGAACATATACAAATTTCTTTTATAGCACTTTTTTTCGCTGTCCTAATTGCCATACCATTGGGAATCTTTCTTACTCGAAGGAAGCAAATTTCAGAGGGTATCATTGGGATAACCGCCGTACTGCAAACGATTCCTTCGCTTGCATTGCTTGGATTATTAATACCGCTATTCGGAATAGGCAAAATCCCTGCCATCATCGCGCTTGTGGTATATGCGCTGCTGCCGATATTAAGAAATACATATACAGGAATAAATGAGGTAGATCCTTCGCTAATTGAAGCTTCCCGTGCAATGGGAATGAACAGCAAGCGACGCCTGATGAAAGTAGAACTCCCTTTGGCGATGCCAGTCATTATGGCTGGCATCAGGACAGCAATGGTCTTGATTGTCGGAACAGCGACAATAGCTGCGCTGATAGGAGCAGGAGGGCTGGGCGACCTGATCCTTCTCGGAATCGACAGGAATAACACGGCATTAATTGTACTTGGCGCAATACCCGCCGCCTTGCTTGCCATCCTGTTCGACATTGTGCTTAGAAGGTTTGAAACTGTGTCCTTTAAAAAATCGCTTATCACCATTGGCGCCATATCTTTAGCAGTCCTGTTAATAATGGTCATTCCATTTTTAGGCGGAAAAAATGAAGAAGAGATCGTCATTGGAGGAAAACTGGGTTCTGAACCAGAGATTTTAATCAATATGTATAAACTACTGATTGAAGAAGAGACGGACCATTCTGTCCAGTTGAAACCTGGCCTGGGAAAGACATCATTTGTTTTTACAGCATTGGAAAACGGAAATATTGACATCTATCCTGAATTCACCGGCACGGCCATTTCGGAATTTTTAAAAGAAACGGCTGAAAGCACCAGTCGAGAAGAAGTATACCAGCAGGCAAAAGAAGGAATGAGAAAAGAGTTCGAGATGGAAATGCTTCAGCCTATGGACTATAACAACACATATGCTTTAGCTGTTCCCAAACAGCTGGCAAATGAAAATGGCTTGAAAACCATTTCAGATTTAAAAGCGATTGAATCCTCGCTAAAGGCAGGTTTCACTTTAGAATTTTCAGATAGAGAAGATGGTTACAAAGGAATCAAAAAGCTCTACGGACTAAACCTTCCAAGCCTGATCACAATGGAGCCGAAACTAAGATATCGAGCGGTCAAAAATGGCGAAATAAACCTTGTAGATGCTACTCAACCGACAGTGAACTGCAGCGATATAGACTAGTCGTACTCGAGGATGATAAAAACCTGTTCCCTCCATATCAGGGAGCCCCGCTTATGAGAGCAGAAACAGCAAAGAAATATCCAGAAATCGTTAAGGCACTCAACAAGCTTGCCGGTAAAATCACCGATGACCAAATGCGGAAAATGAATTACCAGGTGAATGTAGAAGGGGAATCCGCTGAGGAGACAGCACGGGAGTATTTAAGAGAATCTGGATTATTGAAATAAATAAGTTTAGGAACATCAGTTAGGAAAGCATCGATAAAGACAAGAGACAGAAAAACCAAATTGGATTTTCTGCCTCTTTGTCAGTAGAAGAATTAATACAGACTAGTTATTTATACTAGATAGAAAGCGAGTTTTCGCCTGTTCAAAAATGGCATTGATTTCGCCATGGATTGATTCTCTTTCATTTTTATTATCCACATCTATAACCTTCATTTTTAATTCTTTCACTAAATTATGTTCTTCTGAAGTTAAAATATCCTTAAACATATGAAATCCTCCTGTTGTATTACTTATGTGTTGGGAATTAAAAATCCCATGATGGAAAAATCGAAAGATGACTTTCTTGTAGATGATTGTTTACCCACTTTTGAAAACTGATAAACTCATTTTGAACTACATATGGGTTCGAACCCATTGCGTATTAAGAGGAGTAATGAAGCTATATTCTTTACGGAAAATCACAAATTAATTTTTAAAACCCTCGATGAATGAAGCGAGGGTTTTTGTTGTTTGCCAAAGTTTTAAGCTTCCTAAAAAAAAGTTAAATTTCTAGTACTCCCAGGGGTTTTATATGTGATTTGACTCACTACATTGATAATCATTCGCAATTAAGATGAAGGTAAGAAATCAAAGGAGGGGATTTGGTTGAAAGCGACAGACGGAAAGGCCCAGTTGGAAGTTCAAGATGAAATCGTAGAGGATACCATTCACGAAAAATCGAAGGTAGGAACCTGGATATCAGTTGGAGTAGTGGGAGCAGTCATTCTTGCTACGTACTTTATTCTATTTGGACTCTATATGGCAAGAGTATAGAAGGGGGAGCGAAGATAATGCATTTGGATGAAAAAATCTGGCTGTTTTTAAGTTTTGGAATGATCATGGGGTTCATGATTTTTACTGGGTACCAGGCAGTGGCTTTGGGAATGGGGCCGCCAAGCCATAAAGAAACGATCGATCCCCAAAAGGTCGATGAAACAGCTCCGTTTGATGAGCCGGGAATTAAACAAATCGGCGAAAACGAATATGAAGTCGTCATGACCCTTCAGGTGTTCAGTTTTACACCGATGGAAATTGAGGTTCCTGCGGGTTCAACTGTCCATTTCACATTGACTTCTAAAGACGTTGTCCATGGTTTCCAGGTTGCAAATACGAATTTGAACGCTATGGTTATGCCGGGGCATATCCAAAAAATATCGCAAAAGTTTGATGAACCAGGTGAATATTTGGTGTTATGCAATGAGTATTGCGGTGCCGGGCACCAGGCCATGAGCACAAAAATCATCGTAAAATAAAAGGGGGGAAAGAATGTGGAGTCTGCATTAAGATCAACTTCATTTAATCAAAAAACAAATCAAATATTAGGAATCAGCCAGGAAGATGCAAGGATCTCGAAATCATACTTATCTATCGCATTTATCGCCTTGCTGCTCGGGGGTTTCCTAGGTTTGCTGCAAGGCCTCAATCGAGCTGGTGTCCTGCAATTGCCGCCATGGCTTAACTATTATCAGGTGCTGACGGCCCATGGAATTCTATTAGTAGTTGTATTATCCGCGTTTTTCACGATTGGGTATTTTTATGCCGGTCTCTCACACACACTGGGAGGACTGCTGCCTAAAGTAAGGAAGATGGCATGGATCGGCTTTTGGATGAAGATATTCGGATTTGTTTTGGTTGTCATTCCGATCCTAAAGAATGAAGCATCGGTAATGTACACCTTCTACCCGCCAATGGCTGCATCGCCAATGTTTTACTTTGGCTTAGTGTTCATTGTATTAGGAATCTGGATGCTTTCAGCGGGAGCTTTTACACAGGTCGCCAACTGGAGAAGGAATCACAAGGGACAACATCTCCCAATCCTCGCCTTCTTTGCAACTGGTGTCTTCGTACTGTTAGTCGGAGCGACAGCGTTTGTTGCCGTAGAAGTCCTTTTCATGATCATTCCATGGACACTTGGCTGGACAGACGGCATCAACGTATTGCTGGCGCGTACACTTTTCTGGGCATTTGGCCATACTGCCGTTAACATTTGGTATCTGACAGCTGTCTCAGCATGGTATGTAATCGTACCAAAAATAATCGGCGGACACCGTTGGAATGATCTTTTAACACGTATGGTTGTCATTCCGTTAGTGATCATGAACATTACTGGCGGATTTCACCATCAGATCATTGACCCGGGCATTTCGGAGTCCATCAAATATATGCACGTCTTCATGAGCCTTGCTATTGGATTTCCTTCTTTAATGACCGCATACGCAATGTTCAGGGTTTTTGAGCGGACGGCAAGAGCGAAAGGCGGAAAGGGTTTAGTTGGCTGGTATAAGAAAATGCCATGGGGCGATGTACGCTTCCTCTCTCCGTTTATCGCCATGGTAGCATTCATTCCCGCTGGAGCTGGCGGAATTGCACAAAGCACAAACCAATTGGACCAGGTTGTACACAATACGATGTGGGTAGTAGGCCATTTCCACTTAACGCTTGGTATGTCTGTCATAATGACCTTCTTCGGCATCAGTTACTGGCTCGTTCCATACCTTTCAAAACGTGTGTTAACTCCAGCCATGAATAGATTGGGAGTGATTCAAACCGTCATATGGACTATAGGTATGGTCATCATGTCGATTTCCATGCATGTTGTAGGTCTCTTCGGTTCACCAAGAAGAACTTCATTCACAACCTATGGGAATTTTGCAGAAACGCTTGGCTGGAACCCGTATATGGTTGCAGTAGGCATTGGTGCAAGCTTATTGCTGATTGGCGTCATCCTTCAAGTTTATGCTGTTTTCAACCTCATGTTCTTCGCTCCAAAGGGAGTAACAGAATTTCCAATTGCCGAAGAAGAACCGGGAGCGTCGAAAACACCATACTGGACAGAGCGCTGGGGAATCTGGGTTGTACTCATGCTGTTGGTTGTTTCAATGGCTTACGTCTTGCCAATCGCGGACATGATCATGAATGCGCCTCCTGGATCACCGCCTTTTAAAACGTGGTGATAAAGTAAACAAAGAGATAGCTCCTGATTCAGGGCTATCTCTTTCAAATCAGCACGATATGTAAAATCGGGATCTATAGTAGAATCACTACTGAAAAAATGGGATGTGATCAATTTGATCAAAAATCGGCAAACGACCTTCTCTTGTATAGTTGTATTGGTGTTTGGACTGTTTTTATTTTATACAGGAACAGACGGATTCACTGCTTATACAGCAGAGACAGCAAGAGTGACAAAGCTGGTTGAGGAACAGCCCCAGTTTCCCGAAGTATCCTTCGAGGATAGTGAGTCGGACCTATTCAATATCTGAATTCGAAGGTAAGTATGTATTTATCACTTTTATTTATACAGGCTGCACCACTATTTGCATAAAACTAGAAGAAAATATGTCGCAGGTGTACGATCTGCTTCCCAGTGAATATATAGGCAAGGATATTGTCTTTTTAAGCATAAGCTTTGATCCAGGCAAAGATGATCCTGCTACTTTAAACAAGTATAAGGATTTATTCGGAAGTGACGGTAACACGTGGAGAATGGCAAGGATTCCGGAGCAGAATCAGTTGGATATCTTGCTGAAGAAGTTTGGCGTCATTGTGATTCCAGATGGTAATGGGAACTTCACTCATAATTCAGCATTTTATTTAGTGGACCGGCAAGGAGCACTATTGGAGGTAATGGATTTTACAAAGGTAAATGAGGCGGCAGATAAATTGAAAGAGACTTTAGAGGAAGACAGGGGGAAATAACGGTGAATCAGTTTCTGTTCGGGATTGTCATTTTGATTGGATTAATACTTCCTCCTGTTGCAAACTTAATGGAATCAGTCATGATCATTCACATGCATATGCAAATGCCGATGCTGGTGATCTCTGGCTTTTTCATGGGACAGTATTTTCAGCAGCGTTTTCCTCATTTTTTTTCAAAATATAATCAAGGAGGCATCCCAGGAATCCTCCTTTTTATCATAATAATGGGCTATTGGTTGCTGCCGCGCACAATGGATGAAGCGTTGTCGGTGAATAGTGTGGAATATTTCAAGTTTATCAGTTTGCCATTCCTGGCGGGAGTGCCTCTAAGAGACTCCTGGAAGAAACTCAGCAAGAATCGAAAAAATTACACCATTGCATTTTTTACAGTGATTTTTTTCGGGATGGGCTGGTTATATATTCAAGCAAACGATCAGCTATGCAATAATTATCTAGTAGTTGACCAGATCATCCTCGGATGGGGTTCATCACAATGGCCATTTGTATGATGGTATACTTAGCATATTCAGTGTTAGTGGATCCTTCTTTATATGAGTAGGATTGATGAGTCTGTTAAAATAAGTTGAAGGACTAGTTAAGGGAATACGGGTCTATTGTGTTATAGCGGTTATTATCTTATTTGCACTGTGGAATAGGTTGGAAGTCGTAGTTTAGGAGGACCAAAATGAAAATCGCAATCTCGTTCAGTGGCGGGAAGGACTCCACGCTAGCATTATACAAAATTCAAAACAATCCTGATTTTGTGGTTGATTCATTGCTCGTGACTCTGACAGAAGGATTCAATCGCGTATCGATTCATGGAGTCCGCTACGAGTTGTTGAAGCTCCAATCTAAATCATTGGGTATTCCATTAAGAGAGGTCTGGCTTCCGCAGGACTGTCCTGATGAAAAGTATCAAGAAATAATTGGAAAAGCTATTGTTGATATGAGAGAAAAGGGAGTTACCCATATCGTTTTTGGCGATATACATCTTCAGGATGTTCGGGAATATCGAGAGAAATTGTTTTCGGCCTCAGGATTAACCCCTGTTTTTCCGCTATGGGGATTTCCGGTAGAGGATGTAAGCCGTGAGTTTGTTGATCTTGGATTCGATACGGTTTTAACATGTGTTGATTTAGAAAGGCTGGATCCATCCTACGCAGGCAAAGTATATGATAGAAAATTTATCATGGAATATCCGAAAGACCATGATGTTTGCGGAGAGAATGGAGAATTTCATTCATTTGTGTTCGATGGACCTAACTTTGCATTCCCCATCAACTATAGATTAGGCGAGGAAAAAGTGACAAAGGACTACTTCACTCAAAAAGACCGGTTCTTATATATAGATTTAATTCCGTATTAAAGTTTATAAACTTTTAAGTGCAAATAAATAGTAAACAAACTTCCCGCAATGAAAAAAATGACGCCAGTAATAGAGTTTGGAGAAAGGTAATGTAAAAAATCCATAAAGAGCACCCCTTCATTTCGATTGAAATATCGTATTACGATATTTTGTATTTTAATTATATCGTGTTAAGATATATTTATCAATAAGAAAGTAAGGTGGAATTTTTGCTTAGTAAAGACGTATATGAGTACCTCGCTGAGTTTCGGTACCAATTGAGGAAATTCCAGAAGTTCAGTGAAACAGCAGCAGAAAATATGGGCATCACAGCCCAGCAGCATCAATTGATGCTAGCCATAAAAGGGTACCCGGAAAGAGATTATGCTACACCGAGCGAGCTGGCAGAACGACTGCAAATCACCCATCATTCATGTGTCGGCCTGATTGACCGCTGCGAAAAGTCAGGACTGGTGTCACGCAGGAAAAACCCGGAAGACGGGAGAAGTGTCTTTGTAGATGTAACCGATAAAGGAATGGAAATCCTCGAGGGCCTGTCTGAGATTCATCTTGAAGAAATAAAGCGGATCGGATTGTTTAAGGAGAAGCTGTGAATATTAATTTGTGGCTATCAGCAACTGAATGAGAGATGAACTACCTTGGAATGAACTAAGAGAAAATTCATATTCAATAACAACGACAAACTTTATGAGAGGGTATTGGAGAATTACTTTAAATTCTTCGGTGGCATTGATGTTAATGAAATTGTTGAAGGGTTTACTGATGAAGAAAATGTAGTTTGTAATCCTTTACTTTTCTGGGCTAGCGACGGATCTCACCATGTAAATAATGATTTATATGGTGATAGCAATCAAGAATTTGTTTGCTTATAAAAAAATAAATGCTATAATCCCTCTAAATACTACATGCGTAGTTTTTAGTAAAAATACTACATATGTAGTATTTATCCTGAAGGAAATGATGTGAGAGAGCTTGTATAGCAGAGTCCAAAGAAAAAAGAAGAAAATCAATCCTTATTATTTCTTGTTATTCTTCATTTTAGCAGGGATTGGGGGTGTTATATGGTTCCAAATCATGGACAAAAAAGGTCACAGTGAAGTTCAGGAAGTAGCGAATACTTTTATTCAAGTATTAGAATACAAAGAGTATGAAAAATTAGGGAATGTGCTTGAAAAACAATCGTACACATCATTAGATTATACTTTGGAAGAAGTCATTGATAAATATGATCGTATATTTAACGGAATCAAAATTTCGAATATACATGCTTCCAAAATTGAAATGGAAAAAGTCAAAAACCTTGGGTATGAGTTATCTTATCAATTAAGCTTTACAACTCCTTTAGGGAAAGTGGAGAACTTGAATTATAAAACAAAGATTGATGAAACAGACGGTAAATATTTGGTTAAATGGGACCCTTCATTAATCTTTCCCGGAATGGAAGGAAAAGATAAAGTAGCTCTTCACTATAAGGAAGCAGAGCGTGGAGAGATTAAAGATCTTTTTGGGAACGGATTGGCGGTAAACGAAGATTTTAAATGGGTAGGAGTAGTTCCGTTAGAATTAGGTCAAGGAAACGAAAAAGACAAGAACCTTCAAAGGATTAGTCAGCAATTCGAGATTCCTATAGAGGAAATTAATCAAAAATTAAATCAGAACTGGGTAAAGGATAATCTTTTTGTTCCCTTAAAAATAATTGAATCTAATAAAGCAGAAATCATGCCAGGAGCGGCCTATCAAAATATAAAACTTCGTTATTACCCACTAAAAGAAGCGGCAGCTCATTTAATTGGCTACATAGGAAAAGCAACAAAAGACGATTTGGATAAAAATCCAAATTTATCGGAAGGGGACATGATTGGAAAAGCTGGATTGGAAAAAGCTTTTGATAAGGAGTTACGTGGTAATGACGGTGGCGAAATACTGATTGTCGATGAACAGGGAAATAAAAAGCACGAATTTCAAAAGGTAGAAAAGATGGACGGAGACGATATCTTATTAACCATTGATTCTTATATCCAAAGGGAAGCATTTAAACATCTAAAAGGAATAGCTGGTTCTACCGTCGTTATGAATCCTAAAGAGGGAGGCTTTATGCCCTAGTTAGCTCCCCTTCATTTGATCCGAATAAAATGGTCAAAGGTATATCGCAGCAGGAATATGATTTATATTTGAAGGATGACAACAAGCCATTTATTTCAAGGTATGCTGTTGGATATGCGCCTGGCTCTACCTTTAAAACGATAACCGCAAGCATTGGCCTTGATGCCAAAGTGACCTATCCAGATAAGCTTAGAAACATTAGAGGTTTTAGCTGGCAAAAAGACGGAACATGGGGAGGGTATTCAGTTACCCGTGTTTCAGATGTGCAAAATGTAGATATGAGTAAAGCGTTAATTTATTCAGATAATATATATTTCGCACAAGAGGCTATAGAAATGGGTGAAAAAACGTTTAGAAATGGTTTGAATCAGTTTATCTTTGGAGAAGAATTAGATTTACCCATTGTTATGAATCCAGCTCAAATTTCTAAGCAAAATACATTTCAGTCAGAAATCCTGCTGGCAGATACGGCATACGGGCAAGGAGAATTAATGATTACACCTATTCAACAAGCAAGCATGTATTCAGTATTTCAAAACGAAGGCAAAATTGTTTATCCAAAATTGTTGAATGATAAAAGCGAACGAAAAACTAAATCAGCCATTACTAGTTTAACGGCCAGCGAAATGATGAAGAATTTAACAGCGGTGGTAAGTGACCCAAATGGAACGGCCCATCTTTTATTCAACCCTGCCCATCAGTTGGCTGCCAAGACCGGAACAGCAGAGCTAAAAAAGAAACAAGATGAAAAGGGGGATGAAAATAGTTTTTTACTTGCTTTTGATGCGGAACAAGATTCATTTCTTCTTCTTTCACTTGTCGAACATTATACACCAGGCAGTTCGGCCACCCAACTGAATCAAGCCTTTATAGAGGAGCTTTTTTCATATTTTAAATAAAGTCAATGGAAACAGGTTAATCCTTAGTACACAGGGATTATCTATATATGCTAAAGTACACGTTTATGGTTTAAGCCTTTGGTCCTTTTTGTTATAGTAAATACTACAGATGTAAAAATAGGAGGGGTATGATGAGAGAGATTCCGCAAATATCTGAAGCTGAATATGAAGTGATGAAAGTTGTATGGAAATATGAGCCATTTCTACTCCTGGGGTAGTGGAGAAGTTATCGAAAAAGAGTGAATGGAAACCGAATACCATTCATACCATGCTTGCACGTCTAGTCAAAAAAAATGCTTTGCAGGCACGAAGAGATGGCAGAGTATTTATTTATACATCCCTAATCGAAGAACCCAAGTATGTTGAGCAAAAAAGTAAATCCTTTCTTCAACAGTTTTTCGGAGGAACGTTAAATTCAATGGTATTGAATTTTATTGAAAATGAACAGTTATCAAATGAGGATATTTCTGAGTTAAAGAAAATATTATCAAAGAAGGATCAGAAAGAAGGAGAAAAATAATGGACACCATTATACTGCGGGTTTTATTAAGTACAATCGTGGTATCACTCCTTATTTTCATGATTCTATTGATCAAAAGGCTTTTTCACAAACATTTGACGGTAAAGGCACATTACCAAATTTGGTATTTTCTTTTCATTCCAATCCTTGCTGCGTTTGTGCCCTGGAAGGATTTTCACCTTGGAAAAGGAACCCAATATTTGAAAAGCTTGCTTTTCTTTCAGAAAGACACCGCATCTAAGAATGAAAAATTGAATGTCTCTCCGGTGTCAAATACGAATTTAATGCATGATTTCACAGTATCAGTGAACAAATCAACACCGGATTTTAACTACCATACAATTTTCACAATTTGGGTTATAGGAATGATTTTATTCGTAGGTTTGGTGAGTTACTCCACCTATCAAATCTATCAGATGAAAAAGGCAGCTGTTCCTGTTAAGAATCAAAAGATAAATGAACTGTTAGAATTGTGCAAAGAGAGTGTTGGCATTAAGAGAAAAATAAAGCTGCGGAAAAACGAACTTATTACCTCTCCAATTACGTTCGGGATTTTCCAGCCCTATATTTTTTTACCAAGGAAAACACTAGAAACTCTATCATTAAATGAATTAAAATACGTTTTTCTTCACGAGCTTCACCATCACAAAAACAAAGATGTGTTCGTTAATTACCTCATGTTAATCGTTCAAATAATTTATTGGTTTAACCCATTCATATGGGTTGCCTTAAAAAGGATGCGAATCGATCGGGAATTGGCATGTGATGCTTCTGTACTCAATCTCTTGGATAAGAGTGAATGCATTGAGTATGGGCATACCATCATTCATTTTGCGGATAAAAAGTATGATCGGACTTATGCACAGATTGCACCTGGAATGGGAGGGACCCAAAAACAAATCAAACAAAGAATCCAGCGTATTGCTACCTTCTCTGGAGATTCTCCATTATTGAAATGGAAAAGCAAAGTCATCTGTGTGGTTTCAGGGATTTTTGTGTTAGCTATTACCCCAATCACCACTGTTATTGCCAGCCCGGATGATATGTATCATTTTAGTGAGAAGAATACGATTTATGAAGATTTAAGTTCCTATTTCCATGGCTATAACGGTAGTTTTGTTTTATATGATGCAGCTAAAGGACAATATCAAATCTATAATCGAGATATGAGTGAACAGAGGGTTTCTCCTAATAGCACCTATAAAATATTTTCTGCCTTATTTGCATTGGAATCAAATGTTATTTCCACGAATAACAATGAACAGGTTTGGGATGGGAATGTTCAACCCTATCAAGAATGGAATCAAGATCAAAATTTATCTACTGCATTGACCCGTTCTGTGAATTGGTATTTCCAAAATACCGATAGTGAAATAGGGAGGAAACAACTGCAAGATTATTTTCACAAGGTGAAATATGGAAATGAGAACCTTTCAGGGAATTTGGATACTTATTGGATGGAATCTTCATTAAAAATTTCACCAATCGAACAAGTGCAATTATTACATGCATTGGAAGAAAATAAATTTGGTTTTTATGAGGAAAATATTCAAGCGGTTAAACAAGCAATCTTAATTGATGAGCAAAAAAATGGGCAATTATTTGGAAAAACGGGAACCGGTACGATCAATGGAAAGAATGTAAATGGCTGGTTCATTGGCTTTGTATATAAAGGCGAGAATCGTTTTTATTTTGCCATCCATATTCAAGATAATGATGGCCATGCAAAAGGAAGCAAGGCTGCGGAGATTGCTAAGCAAATCCTGCGCGATAAACGGATTTATTAAAAATAGTACCCCAATAGATGAACTATACCTTTTGGGGCTATCTTTGCTCCAAATACTACAATTGTAGTATTTGGTGTGGCCATATACACAAACTTCCCAGATGATTCGATTCTTTACATGAAAGGGTTGATGTGTTTTGAAGCAAAGAAGGCAGAAAAAATATAACATATTAAAAAATCAGATGCGATTGAGAATGAATATTCTCTTTTTCATGGTCTTTATTCTTTTTTCCATCCTGATTCTTCGTCTTGGGGTCGTCCAAATTTTAAAAGGGGAATCCTATGCGGCGCAAGCTGATAACACAGAGGTTAAGGCCATTAATTTATCCGTTCCGCGCGGAAAATTTATGACAAGAATCATAAATTAGTAGTCTATAATATCCCGGAAAAAGCAATTACCTATACACCACCGAAAAATCCACAGCCGGGCGAATTGCTTGAATTGGCCAAAAAGTTAGATACCTTTCTTTCCATGAATAATAAAGATATCGATAAAGTGACAGATCGGGATATGAAAGATATCTGGCTTCTATTACATAATAATGGCGAGAATTTTATCACAAAGAAGGAAGAGAAATTATACAAACAGGAAAAGTTGACCGATAAGGATTTATATCAATTAAAATTGAGCCGAATAAAAAAAAGCGATCTCCAGGGTGTGGACAAAAACATGGCAGCCATCTACCGGAAGCTATCAACCGCCATCGCTTTAACCCCGTCGATGATCAAAAATGAAAATGTCACAGAAGAAGAACATGCTAAGGTGAGTGAAAACCTGGAAAATTTTCCGGGTGTTGATGTATCAACCGACTGGAAGAGGGGCCGCACTTACGGAGATACATTTAAGAATATGCTTGGTAAAGTTACGAGTGCAGATGAAGGCATACCTGCAGAAAGCGTAGATTCCTATATGGCTAAAGGATACAAACTTAATGACCGGGTCGGGATAAGCTATATTGAAGAGCTTTTCGAAGATGTATTGCAAGGGCAAAAGGAAAAAATAAAAACGGTTACAAATCAAAAAGGAGATGTGGTGGATACAGAGATTGTTTCTGAAGGGCAGATCGGCAAGGATATTGTCCTGACCATTGATATGGAGTTCCAAGCCCAAGTGGAAAAAATCATTCAGGAAGAGTTAGTAAATGCGATACAAAAGCCGCATACTGATACACTTGACACTGCTTTTGTTGTGGCAATGGAGCCCAAGACCGGCCGCATTCTGTCTATGTCAGGAAAGGTGTATAACAGGCAATCTAGGGAATTTATCGATTTTACACCGGGAACCTTCACTTACGCTTTTGAACAGGGATCTGTTGTAAAAGGTGCCACCGTATTAACTGGATACCAGACCAGTGTAAGGGATATTGGGGAATTTGATTATGATGCCCCCTTGCAAATTAAAGGGACTAAACAAATTTCTTCCTATGCGAATATGGGAACCATCAGCGATTTAAAAGCACTTGAACGGTCATCAAACGTATATATGTGGAAAACTGCTATTGAGATACTCGGAGCTCAATATCATCCAAATCAGTCCCTAAATATGGATTCAGAAAAAATAGAAACAATTCGTTACTATTTCAATCAATATGGTTTAGGTGTCCCTACAGGAATAGGTTTTGACAATGAAACAGCAGGTATAAAAGGGAATGATGTGCGAAATTATTTTCAAATTGCTATCGGACAATTGGATACCTATACACCGATGCAGATTGCCCAATATATTACAACCATAGCGAATGGCGGCTACCGTATGAAGCCCCAATTGGTTAAGGAGATTCGCGAACCTGCCAAGAATGGTGATGAACCAGGAAATGTAATCAATGAAATTAACCCAGTTGTGCTTAATAAGGTGGATATGAGTGCTAAAATGATGAAGCGTGTCCAACAGGGCTTTTGGCTGGTTACTCATGGTACGCAAGGGACAGCGAGAGGATTTTTTAAGGACGAACCGTACAATGCAGCGGGTAAAACCGGTACCTCTGAATCTTATAAAAATGGGGTAAAGACATGGAATCTATCCTTTGCAGGATATGCACCATTTGATGATCCCGATATTGCCATTGCTGTTATTGTGCCGAATGCCTACCGTGATGGTTACGCCCAGCCGCACAGCGCTGCTAATATTATCAGCCAGCGAGTTTTTCGGGCATATTTTGCACAAGAAGAAAAAGGTCAACAAACAACAAAATGAGGATAAAATACCAATTTTTCTATTCTGGGAAGGCAAATGAAATCTTTACAATAATATAAAAAGAAACAATCAGTATACCTGTCGATACCTATGAAGCAGCAAAAACTGCGTCAATCGATATTGAAAAGGTATACGAGTATGCATCAATAAACATGCTCTTAAGCATTACCACTAAAAAGGGTGGCACTGTTAAAGAGAAGATTATCCATATGACCGATACAGTCAAGATGAATACTCTCATGAATAATTTGGGCATCACAGAACCGATGCTACAGAAAATTAATAAATATCGGGAAAAATGTGAATTAGAATATGTCACATAACCCAAGTCAACAAGAGTAACTTGAAACTTATAATTAACAAAACCATCGCTAGATGGAACGCGGAATGCTTGGAAACTGGCACGTTCCGTGTGGAGCAGGGGGTGTGACAAGAAGTGACTTCTTGCGTACCATGTCAGTGTCTCTTACGAGACTATTCTAGTTGCGATACTACGTCAAGAAAATAGACACAGATTTTTCTACCGCGCTTTCGCTTGGTGGCCTTCATAAAGTTTAAATTTT
>NZ_BAUW01000048.1 GCF_000517385.1 Mesobacillus boroniphilus JCM 21738
ACAAAAAAAGAACAGCTGTTATCAGCTGTTCTTTTTTGTGTGTTTTTACTGGAGAATAAACGATTCCAGCTAGAGAAACACGTCATTTTTTTCTCCTGAACTCAAACAAACTTGTACAATGGAGTCTTACTTTTCATTAATATGGATTACCAAATCGTTATTCCATTTAAATTTAATTTTGTTCAATGAGAAAAACAATTTTATAAAGAGTTTCAAATACTGTGCTTGAGGAAACCTTAAAATAAGATGTCTTTTTCGTTAATTATTTTGCAACTTGCTTTACAACAAGATTTTTTAGTGCGAACATAAAGGCTTATTAGCAGAGATGTTTGGAGGGTTTTTAATGCTGGAGAATAGTTATGTCATGGTAGCCATCATCCTAATCATCAATATTGTTTACGTGTCGTTTTTTACGATCAGGATGATCCTGACTTTAAAAGGGCAGCGATATCTTGCTGCAGGCCTTAGTACGATTGAAGTGGTGATTTATGTTGTCGGTCTTGGTTTGGTTCTTGAGAATTTGAATGAGATACAGAATTTGATTGCCTATGCGGTGGGTTATGGTATCGGGGTTATTGTCGGGATGAAAATCGAGGAGAAACTGGCGCTTGGCTATATTACGATCAATGTGATTACGAAAGAGTATGATGTGGATCTGCCGAAGGCTTTGCGAGCACTCGGTTACGGTGTGACAGATTGGGCTGCGCATGGACTTGAGGGCGACCGGATGGCGATGCAGATTTTAACACCGCGAAAATATGAATTGAAGCTGTATGAGAAGATTAAGGAACTGGATCCGAAAGCGTTTATCATTGCGTATGAACCGAAATCGATTCATGGCGGTTTCTGGGTAAAATCAGTACGGAAAGGAAAGCTGTTTTCATGAGTAAGGGTAAAAAGAAGCAAATGTATGAAGTCGGCGAACATGAATCAATCGATGAATGTCTTAATAGAATGAAGAAAGATGGCTTCGCTCCTGTCCGCAGGATGGAGAAGCCGATTTTCAAGGAAGTAGAAAAGAATGGGACAGTTGAATATGAGCCTGCCGGCAGACAGATTATTTTTGAAGCGAAGCCAATCGAAGGTTAATTTACGTTAGTAGTTTAAAGCCCTAAATACGAACAATTCAAATATAAAAATTCATTAATGTTCGATTATTAATTGACAACTTGTTGAAATGGTTGTTAATATGTAGTTGTTGAAAGTGAAATTTAGTTTTTCTCTCGTATAATAATGGGGATATGCCCATGAGTTTCTACCCGGTAACCGTAAATTTCCGGACTATGAGGGAAAGTAGTTTTTAAGTGAAGGGAAAAGAAATCGTATTCACTTATGGATTTCTTTGCTTGCGCACCCGGATGGACTACTTTCTCTTCTATTAAGAGGAAGAAGTCTATCGGGTTTTTTTGTTTTTTAACTCCAAAGGGGGTAAGATGTATGACGGTTGCAGTCATTATGGGGAGCAAATCTGATTGGGAAACGATGAAGCATGCGTGCGACATTCTTGATCAGCTGGAAGTTTCTTTTATAAAAAAGGTGGTTTCAGCCCATCGTACACCAGAGATGATGTTTGAATTTGCCGAGAACGCCAGGGACGAAGGAATCAAAGTCATTATAGCTGGAGCGGGTGGGGCGGCGCATCTGCCCGGGATGGTAGCTGCGAAGACAACTCTGCCGGTCATTGGAGTGCCAGTCCAATCAAAGGCGCTTAATGGACTGGATTCACTGTTATCGATTGTCCAGATGCCTGGCGGAGTGCCGGTTGCGACGGTGGCAATCGGAAAAGCGGGCGCAACGAATGCAGGGCTGCTGGCGGCGCAAATCCTGGGTGCCTTTGACAGCGGTGTGGCAGAGAGGCTTGAGAGGATGAGAGAAGAAACAAAAATGTCGGTTATGGAAAGCAGTGATGAGCTTGTCTAAAGTGATTTTACCAGGAGAGACAATCGGGATCATCGGCGGCGGGCAGCTTGGCAAGATGATGGCGCTCTCGGCTAAAGCGATGGGTTTCAGGGTGGTCGTGCTTGACCCGACCGAAGACTGCCCATGCGGCCAGGTGGCTGACGAGCAGATTGTCGGCGATTACGATGACCTGGATAAAATAAAGCAGCTATCAGAACAGAGTGATGTGATCACTTATGAGTTTGAGAATATAGATGCAATCGGCCTTGAATGGCTGGATGAAAACGCCTATGTGCCGCAGGGCACGGAACTGCTGCGGGTCACTCAGGACAGGATAGAAGAGAAGCGCAACATCGAAGCAGCGGGTGTTCAGGTGGCTCCATACACAGTTGTGACAAAGGTGGAGGATGTCAGGGCAGGAATTGAAGAGCTGGGATTGCCTGCTGTCCTAAAAACAGCCAGGGGCGGTTATGATGGCAAGGGTCAGCTGGTTCTTAGGTCTATTGATGATATCGATTTATCAGAAACTTTAGTCAGCCAGGGTGCGTGTGTGCTGGAAAAGTGGATTCAGTTTGAAAGAGAAATTTCCGTGATCATCACACGCGGAACAAATGGTGAAACGAGCGTATTCCCGGTGGCGGAAAATGTTCACAAAGACAACATTTTACATCAGACAATTGTTCCGGCGAGAATCAGCATGAAGGCGGAAGTAAAGGCTATAGAGGCAGCGAAACAAATTGCGGCGGCATTAGGATTGGTTGGAACGCTGGCAGTTGAGATGTTTTTAGCTGAAAATGATGAGCTTTACATAAATGAACTGGCACCGAGGCCGCATAACTCGGGGCATTACAGTATTGAAGCCTGTGAGACATCGCAGTTCGAGCAGCATATCAGGGCAGTTTGCGGCTGGCCATTGGGAAGCACGAACTTGCTGAAGCCGGCTGTGATGGTAAACATCCTTGGCGAACACCAGAAGCCATTGCTGGATAAAATCGGAGATTTGCAGGATTGGAAAATCCATCTATACGGCAAAAACCAAGCAAAATATAAACGTAAAATGGGGCATGTGACCCTTTTGCGAGACACAGTAGAAATCGCGCTTGATGAAGCTGAGAGAAGCGGCATCTGGGAAGGCGCAGCAGAAATGATCGGAGGACAAAAAAGATGATAGATCGTTATACAAGACCGGAAATGGGAGCAATCTGGACGGAGGAGAACCGCTTTAAGGCCTGGCTTGAGGTTGAAATTCTTGCTTGTGAAGCATGGGCTGAGCTTGGGGAGATTCCTAAGGAAGACGTAAAGAAACTGCGTGAAAATGCATCTTTCGATATTGACCGAATCAAGGAAATCGAAGAAGAGACGCGCCATGATGTGGTCGCATTTACAAGAGCGGTGTCTGAAACACTTGGAGAAGAGCGCAAATGGGTCCATTACGGCCTGACTTCGACGGACGTTGTTGATACGGCGCTATCCTATGTGCTTAAGCAGGCGAATGCAATTTTGCTGAAGGATCTTGAGAACTTTGTTGAGATCCTGTCTAATAAAGCAAAAGAGCATAAGTACACAGTCATGATGGGACGGACTCACGGAGTGCATGCTGAGCCGACTACTTTTGGCTTAAAGCTAGGGCTATGGCTCGAGGAAATGAAGCGAAATCTTGATCGTTTCAAAATGGCGTCTCGTGATGTGGAGTTCGGCAAGATTTCAGGTGCAGTTGGAACGTACGCAAATATCGATCCATTCGTTGAATCATATGTCTGTGAAAAATTAGGTCTCCAGCCGGCACCGATTTCGACGCAGACCTTGCAGCGTGACCGCCATGCATTCTATATGTCTACGCTTGCTTTAATTGCCACTTCCATTGAGAAGTTTGCAGTTGAGATTCGCGGTTTGCAAAAAAGTGAAACCCGTGAAGTAGAAGAGTTTTTTTGCAAAGGGACAAAAAGGCTCTTCGGCAATGCCGCATAAGCGCAACCCGATTGGCTCTGAAAACATGACCGGAATGGCGAGGGTTATCCGCGGTTACATGACGACGGCATATGAAAATGTACCGCTATGGCATGAGCGTGATATTTCACACTCATCTGCAGAGAGAATTATTTTACCAGACGCGACGATTGCATTGAATTATATGCTGAACCGTTTCGGCAATATCGTGAAGAACTTGACGGTATATCCAGAAAACATGAAGCGCAATATGGACCGGACGCTTGGCTTGATTTACTCCCAGCGCGTGCTGCTTGCTTTGATCGACAAGGGCATGTCCCGTGAGGAAGCTTACGATACAGTTCAGCCAAGAGCGATGGAAGCTTGGGAGAAGCAGGTGCAATTCCGCAGTCTGATCGAAAATGACGAGAAAATCGCCGGACTCTTGTGTGAATCGGAAATCGATGATTGCTTTGATTACAACTACCATATCAAACATGTGGATATGATTTTTGAAAGACTGGGGCTTTAATACAGGCGGGCAAGGTTTTCTTGCTCTTCTTTTATCTATAAGAGACTGAAGATTGCCAATTATCTCATTCGGAGGCGTTGAAATGGAAGAGCAGGCACTGTTGTACGAAGGCAAAGCGAAGCGTATTTACGCGACAGGTAATGAGAGTGTTGTAAGGGTTCAATACAAGGATTCGGCGACAGCAAACAACGGCGAGAAAAAGGCGGAGGTTGTCGGCAAGGGCAGGCTGAATAATGAGATTACGAGTTTACTATTCTTGAAGCTTCGAAAAGTGGGGATCCAATCGCACTTTATCGAAAAAATTTCTGCGAGTGAGCAGCTGGTGAAGCGGGTTTCAATTATCCCCCTTGAGGTGGTAGTAAGGAATTTCGCTGCCGGCAGTTTTTCAAAGCGCCTTGGAGTTGAAGAAGGCAAAAAGCTTTCAAAATCTATCGTTGAGTTCTACCTGAAGGATGACTCGCTGGGAGATCCACTGATAACGGATGAGCATGTTGATGTGCTGGATCTTGCATCGGCTGATGAAGTGGCAGAACTGAAGGCAGCTGCTTTAAAAATCAATGATATTCTGAGTGGATTTTTCACAGAAATTGGTGTCACTTTAATAGATTTCAAGCTTGAGTTCGGCAAGGATGCTGACGGCAATATCCTGCTGGCGGATGAGATTTCACCTGATACATGCCGCCTCTGGGACATCGAAACACAGCAGAAACTTGATAAGGATGTATTCCGCCGTGATTTAGGGAATCTGACAGATGCTTACGAAACCATTTTGACGAGATTGGGAGGACAATTGCATGTATAAAGTAAAGGTGTATGTCACTTTAAGGGAAAGTGTTTTGGATCCGCAGGGAACGGCTGTGAAAAATGCGCTTGCGACACATGGTTACGAAGGCATCCAGGAGGTCCGCATCGGAAAGTATATGGAGCTGACTTTGGATGAGTCGGTGAAGGATGTCGAAGCTGCTGTGAAAGAAATGTGCGAGCGCCTGCTGGCGAATCCGGTGATTGAGGACTACAGGTACGAAGTCGAGGAGGTTGTTGCACAGTGAAGTTTGCGGTGATTGTTTTTCCGGGTTCGAACTGTGACATTGACATGTACCATGCTGTAAAAGATGAGCTTGGCGAAGAGGCAGAGTATGTGTGGCATGATGCTGAAAGTCTAGGAGACTATGACGCTGTATTGTTGCCAGGCGGATTTTCTTATGGAGATTACTTGCGTTCTGGAGCAATTGCCCAGTTCAGCAATGTCATGAAGGAAGTCGTCAAAGCAGCAGAAGCTGGCAAGCCTGTGCTTGGAGTCTGCAATGGATTTCAGATTTTGCTTGAGGCAGGACTCCTTCCAGGGGCGATGCGCCGCAATGACAGCCTGAAGTTCATCTGCAAGCAGGTTGAATTGAAGGTGGAGAACAACGAAACAATATTTTCTGCTTGTTATGAAAAAGGCGAGGTCATTACGATTCCGGTTGCGCATGGGGAAGGCAACTATTATTGCGATGAAAAAACGCTTTCCCGTTTGAAGGCAAATAATCAAATCGTGTTCACATACAATGGCGAGAATCCGAATGGAAGCCTTGAAAATATCGCAGGGATCATCAATCAACGCGGCAACGTTCTCGGAATGATGCCGCACCCAGAACGTGCAGTCGATGAGCTGCTTGGCGGCGCGGACGGCTTGAAGCTTTTTAAATCGATCGTCAAACAATGGAGGGAAGCAAATGCGGTTAATGCTTGAACCAAGTCCAGAGCAAATTAAACAGGAAAAGATTTATCGGGAAATGGGAATGTCAGACAGCGAGTTTGCTTCTGCCGAGAAGATTCTTGGACGGGTGCCGAACTACACGGAAACAGGCTTGTTCTCCGTCATGTGGTCCGAGCACTGTAGTTACAAGAACTCGAAGCCGGTGCTGAAAAAGTTCCCTGTCACTGGGGAGCGAGTGTTGCAGGGGCCGGGCGAAGGTGCGGGAATCGTGGATATTGGTGATGGCCAGGCGGTTGTTTTCAAGATTGAGAGCCATAACCATCCTTCGGCGATCGAACCATATCAAGGCGCGGCTACGGGTGTCGGCGGAATTATCCGTGACGTTTTTCGATGGGAGCAAGGCCAATTGCATTATTGAATTCTCTCCGCTTCGGCGAGCTTGAGTCGCCAAGGGTGAAATATTTGTTTGAACAGGTTGTTGCCGGAATCGCAGGCTACGGAAACTGCATCGGTATCCCAACGGTTGGCGGTGAGGTCCAGTTTGATGCTGCTTATGAGGGCAATCCGCTTGTGAACGCAATGTGTGTCGGACTGATTAACCACGAGGATATCAAAAAGGGCCAGGCGCATGGTGTCGGCAATACAGTTATGTACGTTGGCGCAAAGACGGGCCGTGATGGAATCCACGGAGCTACCTTCGCTTCTGAAGAACTGAGTGATTCCTCTGAGGATAAGCGTCCAGCCGTCCAGGTTGGTGATCCATTTATGGAAAAATTGCTTTTGGAAGCGTGTTTGGAGCTTGTGAAAAATGATGCGCTTGTTGGCATCCAGGACATGGGTGCGGCTGGTTTGACCAGTTCATCTGCAGAGATGGCGAGCAAGGCTGGTTCAGGAATCGAGATGAACATTGACCTAGTGCCGCAGCGTGAAACTGGAATGACTGCTTATGAAATGATGCTTTCAGAGTCCCAGGAGCGGATGCTGATTGTCGTGGAAAAAGGACGTGAGCAGGAAATCATCGATCTTTTTTCCAAATATGAACTTGAAGCGGTTGCGATTGGAAAAGTAACGGACGATAAGATGCTTCGTCTTTTACATAAAGGGGAAGTGGTTGCTGAGGTTCCAGCCGATGCGCTGGCTGAAGAAGCGCCAGTCTACTACAAGCCTTCGAGCGAACCAGCTTATTTCCGTGAATTCCAGGAGATGGACAATGTGATTCCGGAAGTTGAAGACTATGAAACTACTTTGTTGGCATTGCTTCAGCAGCCAACGATTGCAAGCAAAGAGTGGGTCTATGACCAATATGACCATATGGTGCGCACAAGCACGGTTGTATCTCCTGGATCTGATGCAGCGGTAGTAAGAGTTCGCGGCACAGAAAAAGGGTTGGCGATGACGACGGATTGCAACTCGCGCTATATCTACCTTGATCCGGAAACCGGCGGGAAGATTGCCGTTGCCGAGGCTGCGCGCAATATCATCTGCTCTGGCGGCGAGCCGCTGGCAATCACGGACTGCCTGAACTTTGGCAATCCGGAGAAGCCGGAGATTTTCTGGCAGTTTGAAAAAGCGGTCGATGGCATGAGTGAAGCGTGCCGGATGCTAGGGACACCTGTTATAGGCGGAAACGTCAGCTGTATAACGAAACGAATGGAACAGCTGTCTATCCAACACCGGTTGTCGGTATGGTCGGCCTGGTTGAAAATCTTAAGCACGTAACGACGCAGCATTTTAAAAATGCCGGCGACTTGATTTATCTGTTAGGTGATACGAAGGATGAGTTCGGCGGCAGCGAGCTTCAGAAGCTTATGTATGGCCGGATTTTTGGCAAGGCACCTGTGCTTAATCTAGAAGTGGAAGCCGGCTATCAAGCACAGATTTTAACAGCGATTAAAAACGGGCTTGTTGCATCAGCGCATGATGTCGCCGAGGGCGGTGTGGCGGTTGCGCTTGCTGAATCTGTGATCGGCAGCAAAGGTTTGGGAGCTGAGGTTACCCTGGAAGGGAATGCTGTATCGGCTTTGTTCAGCGAATCGCAATCTCGCTTTATTTTATCGGTAAAACCAGAGAATCAAATTGATTTTGAGAGTTTAACAGACGCGGTGTTGATCGGTAAAGTGGTCGAAGCACCTGCGTTAAAAATAGATGTAAATGGCGAGAACGTGATCAATCAAGACGCAGAGGGGCTGAAAAAGGCCTGGAAAGGAGCCATCCCATGCTTGCTGAATTAAAAGGCTTGAATGAGGAATGCGGCGTATTTGGTATCTGGGGACATCCCGAAGCAGCGCAAATCACGTATTATGGCCTTCACAGCCTCCAGCATCGCGGCCAGGAAGGCACCGGCATTGTTGTGAGCGATGGCAAGGAACTTAAGGCAGGAAAGGCGAAGGCCTTGTGACCGAAATTTTTACGGCTGATGCAATAGAAGACCTACAGGGTGTTGGCGCAATCGGGCATGTTCGCTATGCGACTGCAGGAGGCGGCGGCTACGAGAATGTACAGCCGCTTCTGTTTCAATCGCAAAGCGGAGGACTCGCTCTTGCTCATAACGGCAATTTAGTGAATGCAAATGCTTTAAGGAACCAGCTTGAGGCACAGGGCAGCATCTTCCAGACGAGTTCTGATACAGAGGTACTTGCGCACTTAATCAAGCGCGGCGGCTTCAACCAGCTGAAGGATCGTGTCAAAAATGCACTTCCGATGCTGAAGGGGGCTTACGCATTTTTAATCATGACCGAAACGGAGATGCTGATAGCGCTCGACCCACATGGATTGCGTCCACTTTCACTGGGCCGTCTTGGCGATGCATATGTGGTAGCTTCAGAGACTTGCGCGTTCGATATTGTCGGTGCGGAGTTTGTCAGGGACATCCTTCCTGGAGAAATGTTGATGATCAATGGACACGGTTTACACTCTGAGATGTATTCGATGAGCTCGGGCACGGCGATTTGTACGATGGAATATATCTATTTTTCAAGACCAGACAGCAACA
The DNA here is from genome assembly GCF_000517385.1 of Mesobacillus boroniphilus JCM 21738. GTDB lineage: Bacteria > Bacillota > Bacilli > Bacillales > Cytobacillaceae > Mesobacillus > Mesobacillus boroniphilus. The sequence continues at coordinate 9,049 of NZ_BAUW01000048.1, forward strand.
TCCATGGCATCAACGTTCATGCCGCCCGCAAAAGTCTTGGCAAGCAGCTGGCGAAGGAAGTTCCGATTCAAGCTGATGTTGTTACCGGTGTACCTGATTCAAGTATCTCTGCGGCAATTGGTTATGCAGAGGAATCGGGCATTCCTTACGAAATGGGCTTGATCAAGAACCGTTATGTCGGCCGAACCTTCATCCAGCCATCTCAGTCACTGAGAGAGCAGGGCGTGAAAATGAAGCTTTCACCGGTGCGCGGGATTGTCGAAGGCAAGCGTGTCATTATGGTGGACGACTCTATCGTGCGCGGCACGACCAGCCGCCGGATTGTGAAGATGCTGAAGGAAGCGGGCGCGACCGAGGTCCACGTCGTCATCAGCTCGCCGCCGATCCAGAACCCATGCTTCTACGGAATCGATACATCTACCCGCGAAGAGTTAATTGCTTCTGAGCACTCAGTTGAAGAGATCCGCGAATTGATCGGTGCAGACTCACTGACGTTTTTGAGTGTCGAGGGCATGCTTGAGGCAATCGGACACAATGAACCTGGCGAAACACGAGGTCAGTGCCTCGCTTGCTTTACCGGGAAGTACCCGACGGAGATTTATCCGCAGGCCGTGCCTGCTGGGCAGAAGTGCTAAAGTAATTAATGTGCCCGTAATGAAGCGGGATGGCAGTTAAAGGTCACCTTATGCCTAAATGAGGCTTCTACGAAAAGAGACTTAAATGAAAAAACAGCCAAATCGGAGGTAGTGAACATGGCAAACGCGTATAAGCAGGCTGGTGTGGATATTGAGGCCGGATACGAGGCGGTCGAACGAATCAAAAAGCATGTGAAGCGGACGGTAAGGCCTGGTGTGATGGGGGCATTAGGCGGATTCGGCGGAATGTTCGACCTTTCCAGCCTTGGACTTAAGGAGCCGGTGCTCGTTTCAGGCACGGATGGTGTTGGCACGAAGCTGATGCTGGCATTCATGTTGGACCGGCATGATACAATCGGGATAGATGCGGTCGCGATGTGCGTGAACGACATCGTTGTCCAGGGAGCGGAACCATTATATTTCCTTGACTATATCGCCTGCGGAAAAGCAGAGCCGGAAAAAATAGAAGCGATTGTCAGGGGGATTGCCGACGGCTGCGAGCAGGCTGGCTGTGCGCTGGTCGGCGGGGAAACCGCGGAAATGCCAGGGATGTACTCTCCGGAAGAATACGATTTGGCTGGCTTCTCGGTTGGTGCCTGTGAAAAGGCAGATATCATCACAGGGCAGAAAATCAAAGAGGGCGATGTGCTGATCGGACTTGCATCAAGCGGCATCCACAGCAATGGCTACTCGCTTGTGCGCAAGGTGTTTTTCGAGCAGGCTGGCTGGGAGCTTGACCGTTGCGTAGAAGAGTTTGACTGTACGCTTGGCGAAGAACTGCTCAAACCAACCCGTATTTATGTAAAACCGGTGCTTGCCGCAAGGAAGCAGTTTGAGCTTAAAGGACTGGCCCATATTACAGGCGGCGGCTTCATCGAAAACATTCCGCGTATGCTGCCGGAAGGACTGGGCGCAAAAATCGAAGAGGGCAGCTGGGAAATCCCGCAGGTATTCAAGACAATTGAATCTCTTGGTGAAATTGAACGACAGGATATGTACAATATCTTCAATATGGGCATTGGCATGGTAGTGGCAGTTGGTGCAGGAATTGCTCATGAAGTTGTGGCGTTTTTTAACCAGAACGGAGAGCGGGCTGCCGTAATCGGCACAATTACTGGCAAGGAAGGAATACAGATGAAAATGGCTGGTGAAGAGCTATGAAAAAAATAGCTGTATTTGCGTCGGGGAGCGGGAGCAATTTTCAGGCGATTGCCGTGGCGGCACAGTCTGGCATCCTGAATGCTGAAATCAGCCTGCTTGTTTGCGATAAGCCGGGTGCTTTTGCGATTGATCGCGCCGAAATGCTTGGGATTCCAGCTCTGGTCATCAGTCCGAAGAGTTATCCATCCAAGGCTGCATACGAGGCGGAAATTTTGCAAAAACTAACCAGTCTTGATGTCGAAATGATTGTCCTTGCAGGCTATATGCGCCTCATCGGACCGATATTGCTTGAAGCATATGAAGGAAAAATCGTGAACATCCATCCGTCACTTTTGCCAGCGTTCCCTGGGAAGGATGCGATCGGCCGGGCGCTTGCAGCCGGAGTTGAGACTACAGGAGTGACAATCCATTACGTTGACGAAGGAATGGATACCGGACCGATCATTGCGAGCGCTTCAGTAAAAGTTGAAGCAGGTGAAACAAGGGAGACACTTCAGAAGAAAATACAGCGGATTGAACATAGCTTGTATCCAGAAATTCTGGAGGAGCTGTTGAACGGAGAAGAGGAGGCAGTACAATGGGAAAAAAGCGTGCACTGATCAGTGTTTCGAATAAAGATGGAATTGTAGAGTTTGCAAAGGAGCTTGCCGAGCTTGGATTTGAAATCGTCTCGACTGGCGGTACAAAAAATGCGCTCAAGGAAGGTGGCGTTCCTGTCATCGGGATCAGCGATGTCACTGGTTTTCCGGAAATCCTTGAAGGCCGAGTGAAGACGCTCCATCCTAAAATTCACGGTGGCTTGCTTGCGAAGTACGATGATCCTTCACATCAGGCTCAGCTGGCTGAAAATGAAATCGAGCAAATCGAGCTTGTCTGCGTCAACTTGTATCCTTTTAAAGAAACAATTTCAAAGCCTGGTGTGACAGCGGAGGATGCGATTGAGAATATCGACATCGGCGGTCCGGCGATGCTGCGCGCGTCAGCGAAAAATCACCAATACATAACCGTGCTTGTTGACCCAGCTGATTATCAGCAGGTGATTGAAGAGTATAAGAATCAAAATGGAACCACTCTGGAAACCCGCCGTCTTCTTGCTGCGAAGGTGTTCCGCCACACAGCTTCGTATGATGCGCTGATTGCAGAATACATGACCAACCTTGCTGGCGAGGAACAGCCTGAAAAAATGACAGTGACCTACGAGCTGAAGCAAAGCTTGCGCTACGGTGAAAATCCGCATCAAAAAGCTGCTTTTTATCAGAAGCCGCATGGTTCAGCCTTTTCAGTTGCCGCTGCGGAACAACTTCACGGAAAAGAGCTTTCTTATAACAACATCAATGATGCCAATGCTGCCTTGCAGATTGTAAAAGAATTCACTGAACCGGCAGCGGTTGCGGTTAAGCATATGAACCCGTGCGGAGTTGGTGCAGGTAAGGATATTTTTGATGCTTTCGGTAAGGTGTTCGAAGCGGATCCGGTTTCAATTTTCGGCGGAATCATTGCTTGAATCGTGAGGTTGATGGCGAGACTGCACGCAAGCTCTATGAAATCTTCCTTGAAATCATCATTGCCCCTTCTTTTAGTGATAAAGCTCTGGAAATTTTAACGGCGAAAAAGAATCTCCGTTTGCTGAAGGTCTCATTTGAGAGTGAAGCTTCAAAGGAAAACACACTTTCCTCGATTGAGGGTGGATTGCTTGTCCAGGAACAGGATATATATGGATTTGAAGATGCCGAAATTTCTGTGCCGACAAAGCGTGAACCAACGGAGGCAGAATGGGAAGCCTTGAAGCTTGGCTGGAAGGTTGTTAAGCATGTTAAATCGAACGCGATTGTCGTGGCGAATAAGGATATGACCTTAGGAATCGGCGCAGGCCAGATGAACCGAGTAGGAGCGGCCAGGATTGCGCTGGAACAGGCTGGCGCGAAAGCGGATGGAGCTGCGCTCGCATCTGACGCATTCTTCCCGATGGACGACACCGTCGAAGCTGCAGCAAAAGCAGGTATCACGGCCATCATCCAGCCCGGCGGATCCGTCCGAGATGCAGATTCAATCAAAAAAGCGGATGAATATGGCATTGCGATGGTATTTACAGGCGTTAGGCATTTTAGACATTAATGGCTGGCAAAACGCAGATTTGTTTGGAATCAAGCGTTAAGTTAAAAGCAGTCCTGAATACAACGGAGGTGGAGTTTATGAAGGTTCTTGTGGTTGGCAGAGGGGGCCGGGAGCATGCGATTTGCCGGAAGGTCAGCGAAAGTCCACTTGTTACGGATGTTTTTGTGGCTCCAGGCAATCCAGGGATCGAAGATTGCGCGAAAGTAATCGCCATAAATGAAAATGGTACTGAACAGCTGATTGCATTCGCGAAGGAAAACCAAATCGGCCTGACGATCATCGGGCCCGAGGTTCCTTTGCAGGCAGGATTGGCTGACCGTTTTATTAAGGAAGGGCTTAAGGTATTCGGTCCGCGTAAAGCGGCAGCGATCATTGAAGGAAGCAAATCGTTCGCGAAGGACCTGATGAAAAAGTACGGCATCCCGACTGCCGCGTACGAAACATTCACTAATTATGCTGATGCAAGGGACTATCTAGCAAAGGCCAGTGCCCCGATTGTCATCAAGGCAGATGGACTTGCGGCTGGCAAAGGTGTCGTCGTCGCAATGACCATGGAGGAAGCGGAAAATGCCTTGCAGGAAATGATGCTTGATGGAAAATTTGGTGATGCATCGGCAAGCGTGGTCATCGAGGAATTTTTAACAGGGGAAGAGTTTTCGCTGATGGCATTCGTGAACGGTGAAACCGTCATTCCATTGGAAATTGCCCAGGACCATAAGCGGGTATTCGATGGCGATCAGGGTCAGAACACCGGCGGGATGGGTGCCTATTCTCCGGTACCGCAAATCCGGGCGGAATCAGTCGCAGTTGCGGTTGAGCAAATCCTTCAACCGGCGGCGATTGCGATGGAGATGGAGGGGCGGAGCTTTACAGGAATCCTGTATGCCGGTCTTATAGAGACCTCGGAAGGGCCAAAAGTAATTGAATTTAACGCGCGATTCGGAGATCCGGAAACTCAGGTAATTTTACCGCGGATGAAATCAGATTTGGTTGAGATCATTCTCGAACTGCTTGAAGGCAAAAAGCCTGAGGTTGAATGGCATGAAGAAGCGATGGTCGGCGTTGTCATCGCGGCCAAAGGTTATCCTGAGGAATATGAAAAAGGTGCTGTGTTGAGGGGCATCGAGAACATATCGCAAGTTTTTCATGCGGGAACGGCGAAAAACAGCGATGGCGAGTTCGTGACAAACGGCGGCAGGGTGCTGCTTGTCGGTGCAAAAGCGGCATCGTTAAAAGAAGCACAGCAAAAAGTGTACGCTGAGCTTGAAAAACTGGACTGCCCGGAAACCTTCTACCGCAGGGATATCGGCAGCAAGGCTATCGGGCACGTCTCTTGCTAGAACCTTTCATATAAACGAGCAGCAGGGCGATGATGCTCCCAATCAACGCGATCCAGACAAAGCTGACGTCCATTATATATTCCCAGAACATAAAATCATCTCCTTTAATTGAAGCCCCCGGTTTAATAGGGGGCTTATTTTTATTTTCAAAAAAACTCCACAGAATTGTCTAGGCTCCGCTTTTAGGGTTGACTAAGGCGCTTGCGCTTTTCAAGTTAACTTGGGTTATAAGGAATCCATCCTTCAGAATCCCCATCTTCGGCATTCTGCTGTTCCATCATATCCTGGCCTTTTTCATAGGCAGCAGTCAACGGGCAATAGCGGACAATCCCTTCTCCGACCTTCATTGCACCCATCATCGCTATGAAGATATAGGAATCCTTCCACGGCCGTTTCACCATTTTCGATGTCGACCAAGCCAGGATTGTCAGTCCTGCTGTAATCCTGACGAGTGCGTTGATGATCCCGATATTCGGTCGTACATTCATATCTCATCGCTCCTTTACTCCATTTTTACAGTTAATTTGAAATTCTTTAATGCGTTAAACAGTGAAATATGTTACGATAGTACAATAATGTAAGGGCTTTCTTTTTGTATTGAACTTAAATTTTTTAACATAGAGAAAAGGGGAACATGGTATGGAACAACGTTATCGATGGAAAAACAAACAATTGCGCGACCATGCTGCTGTTTTGGACGGCACCCTTTCACCGACGGTCTTATTGAAGAATGCGACATATTTGAACCAGACATTCTGCAAGTGGATGACTGCGAACATTTGGATTTACAATGACAGGATTGTGTATGTTGGTGAAAACCTGCCTGAAAATACAAAGCAATGTGAAATAGTGGATTGCACCGGGATGAAGCTGGTGCCGGGCTATATTGAACCTCATGCCCATCCATTTCAACTTTATAATCCCCATTCTTTCGCTGCCTATGCATCACAGACTGGGACGACGACGCTTATTAATGACAATATGGTGCTCGCTTTACAATTGGGAAAAAAGAAAGCGTTTTCTTTTATCAATGAACTGAACGACAACCCGGTAACGATGTACTGGTGGTGCCGTTTTGACGCGCAGACCGAAATCCAGCATGAGGACGAGGTCTTCTCCAACAGTAATGTCAGGGCCTGGCTAGAGCATGAAAATGTCGTCCAGGGCGGAGAACTGACATGCTGGCCGAAACTGATGGACGGCGATGACATGATTCTTCACTGGATGCAGGAAACGAAGCGTCATCATAAGAAAATTGAGGGGCATTTCCCTGGGGCATCGGAAAGGACGCTCGCGAAAATGATGCTGTTTGGCGCGGACTGTGACCATGAGGCGATGACTGGCGAGGAAGTCCGCAGAAGGCTGATGCAAGGCTATATGGTGTCGCTCCGGCATTCATCAATCAGGCCAGATCTTCCGAAGCTGCTCGATGAAATCCATGACCTGGATATTGCGGTGTATGACCGTTTCATGATGACGACAGATGGGGCTTCCACTGCTTTTTATGAAAATGGCGTAATCGATGAATTAATCCGCATCGCAATTGAGAAAGGCGTACCAGTCATCGATGCTATAATATGGCAACAATCAACGTGGCACGCTACTATAATTTCGAGTACCTTCACGGCAACATCGCGACAGGCAGGATTGCGAACATAAACTTTTTGAGTGATGAAATGATTCCGACACCTGTGTCAGTGCTGGCAAAAGGCCAGTGGGTGAAGCGTAATGGAGAAGCAATCGATGCAGCGAAGGAAATGGACTGGTCCGAAATGGGCTTCGATCCGCTTAAACTGGACTGGGACCTGACGATGGATGATATGCAATTCTCGATGCCTTTTGGAATTAAGATGGAGAATTCGGTCATTACGAAACCGTACTCGATTTCAATTGATGTGTCCGCTGAGGAATTGTCTTCAAAGCATGATGAGTGCTTTTTCATGCTAATTGACCGTCATGGTAAATGGCGCATTAATACAATGCTGAAGGGCTTTGCGACGAATTTGCAGGGACTGGCAAGCTCGTTTTCCAATACCGGAGACATCATTCTGATCGGTAAAAGCAAGCAGGATATGATTGCTGCTTTTAACAGGATGAAGGAGCTTGGCGGGGGGATTGTCGCCTGTGAAAATGGTGTGCCTGTCAAGAAGATTCCGTTGAGGCTGCAGGGCATCATGTCCAGCCATCCGGTGACAGAGCTGATGGCCGAGGAGAAGAAGCTGCTTGAATATTTAAAGGAAAAAGGCTATAAATTCGCTGATCCGATTTATTCACTATTATTCTTCAGTTCAACGCATTTGCCTTATATCCGCATCACACAAGAGGGCATCTATGATGTGATGAAAAAAACGGTACTCTTTCCAACGATAATGCGTTAAAATATAACAGTGCATCTAGAGATAGACAGCATGATCGAACTTGGAGATCAAGGGGTGGCGAAAATGAGAAAAAAATGGATCGCTGTGCTGGCGGCCGCGATGGTGCTTACCGCCGGATGCAGCAGTAAAGAGACAGAGAAAAAAGAAGCTACAGAACATAAAGAAAAAGAGATTGAAGTAGAAGAGGTTGCCGCACCGGAGGAAATGCCATATCAATTCCCGTTGACCGGGGTGGGGACTGCTGAGGAGAGTTCTGACCGGGCGGTGGCCGTGGTGGTCAATAACCATCCACAGGCGCGTCCTCAATCGGGTCTTCACAAAGCTGACATCGTCCAAGAGGTCCTTGCTGAAGGAGATGTGACAAGATTCATTGCGATTTTTCAAAGCGAACAGCCTGAGAATATAGGGCCGGTCCGAAGTGCGAGGGAGTACTTTATCGACCTGGCATCGGGGTATGACAGCTTTTTCATCGCCCATGGCTACAGCCTGAAGCGAAGGATATGCTCGAACGCGGATCGATTGATAACATCAATGGAATGCAATATGACGGCACATTGTTCAAACGGGCAGATTTCCGGATGGCCCCTCATAATTCTTATATCACCTATAAGAATATTGTGAAGGGAGCGGAAACGAGAGGCTACGCACTTGATGAAGCGCCGGCTTCTGCCGTATTCTTGAGCAGTGAGGAAGCTGAAGGCCTGGAAGGTGCTCCAGCAGAAGAATTTATGGTGAAGTACGGTTCACCGTCATTCGATGCAATCTATGAGTACGACGCCAAACAACAGAAGTACCACCGTTTTAACGGCAGTGACGAAAGTGTTGATCTGGAAACGAAGGATCCTGTTCTGCTCGACAATATCCTTGTCGTGCAAATGGACCACCGCATCGTGGATGATGTCGGCCGCAGAGTGATTGATATGGAATCTGGCGGCAAGGGATATCTATTCCAAAAAGGAAAAGTGAATGAGATACAATGGAAAAATGAAGCTGGCAGGATCGTCCCTTATAAGGATGCGGTAAAAGCTGGTTTCGTTCCCGGGAAAACTTGGATCAACATTGTCCCTTCAATCAGCGATGTCTCATTCGACTCTCAACAATAAAATTCTGAGTGAATTAAGGGGTAGACTATATGCAAATTGATAAATTAAGAGGAAAAGAACTTGATCAATTATTCAAGGCGATCTTATCGCTGAAAGATCTCGACGAAGCATATCGTTTCTTCGACGACCTGGCGACAGTGAACGAAATCCAGTCGCTGGCACAACGCCTTGAAGTTGCCCGCATGCTTCGTGAGGGCAAGACCTATCATAAAATCGAAACCGAAACAGGCGCGAGCACGGCAACCATTTCCCGTGTCAAACGATGCCTGAACTATGGAAATGACGCTTACGAGATGGCGCTGGAACGTTTGAAAGAACAGGAAAACGCTGAAAAAGCGAAATAGTTATTGATGAGGGCGGAACCGGGTGTGGTTCCGTTCTTTTTTTAAAGAGGGAGTATAAAATTTGTCACTGCCACAGTCTTTATTCTGTGGTATTTTTTATTGCTGTGAAATTGGAAAAAATCGCAGGAAATTACCATTTCGCTATAAAAACGAAAAATTCGCTATAAAAAGTGATTATCGCTATAAAAAATGGATTTTTTGTTTTAAAAAGAGTATTCGGCGAACGCAACAACTCGTATAAGACAAATATGCTCTAATAAAATCAGCAACTCAAGCAAAAAACTAACTAAAAATACGGGTAAGGGGTTAATCATGAAACATTTAAAGCCGATTCAGTTCGATACAAGTAAAGTGAAGCCCACGGAAAAGTTCACCAGTGTGGAAATGGGGAAGCTTTGGGCGACTTATGTGGGGAATAGCCTGTCAAATGTGATCATCAAGCATTTCCTTCAGCATGTGGAAGATGAGGATATCAAGACACTGCTTGAGAATGCCCTGAATCTTACAGAGGATTTTATGGGGAAAATAAAAGAGTTTTTGGAGAAGGAAAACTTCCCTTTACCCATGGGCTATACGGAGAAGGACTTTCACTCAGAAGCGCCGCGTTTATTTGAAGATGAGTTCTATGTCCATTACTTGAAATATGCGGCAAAAGCTGGATTGAGCATTTACGCGATCGCCCTTCCACTGGTGATGAGGCTCGATATCAGGGACTTTTTTATCCAGTGTGGGATGGTAACGACTGAGCTTCTCGGGCAAATTAACGGCCTGTTGATGGCCAAAGGTTTTATCATCAAACCGCCTGTCCTTCCGACACCGGAAAAAATTGATTTCGCCGAAAGAAAGAGCTACCTGGATGGCTTTAGTCACAATCTCCGGCCGCTTCATGCCTTGGAAGTGAGCCATTTGTACGACAATGTTGAGAATAATGTAACCAGTAAAGCTTTGCTGATCGGGTTCAGCCAGGTGGCGAGAACACAGCAGGTGCGTGACTTTTTCATAAAGGGAATTAATTTGACTGATAAAACGGTGGAGCAGTTCAAAACAAAGCTTCATAAGGAAAATCTGCCGTCCCCGGCATTATTGGATCATTTAGTCACCGATTCTACGACTCCACCTTTTTCCGATAAACTGATGCTGAGCCATAAAGCGGACATGATCGCGATGAAGGTTAGGTCGCTGGGGAATTCAATGGCGGTCAATGGACGGAAGGACATCGGGCTGCTATATGGGAAAGCTCTTATGAATGTAGCTTTGTACGCGGAGGATGCCGCGGAGATCTTGATTGAGCATGGGTGGTTGGAACAGCCGCCACATGCTGCAGACAGGAATAAACTCGCGTCAGAATAGGGAATGAAAGCCTGCGGTTGCAGGCTTTTTTGCATTATGAGGACATTTAATTTTGATTACAATTGAAGTCATTAAGTGCTCGGACAGTAAAAGACTTTCGGCGGCTAGGACTCATAGTCCGGTATAAAAATTGGAAAAAATCTCTGTAATTTTCCAGTTCGCCAATAAAATCGAGAAATCGCCAATAAACTTGGTTACTAGCTAACTTTTACGGGTAGGGGGTAGGTAAAATATAAGATTTGGAGTGAGTTGATGGGGGCAAGTTTGACGGTCATTGCGATAGTTATTATTTATTTAGGCATTATGGTGATGATTGGGTACATATCTTCGAAAAAAATCAATGATAATGAGGATTTCCTGGTCGCTGGCCGGAAGATGGGACCGTGGCTGCTCGCAGGAAGTCTTGCCGCGACGGAGGTCGGAGGCGGTTCTTCTCTTGGTGTGGTTGAAAAGGCGTATGGGGAGTGGGGGCTGTCAGCCGTCTGGTATGTCATTACGATGGCGATTGCGTTCATCGTTCTGGCGTTCCTGGCGCCGATGCTGCGGGAAGCGGCGGTAAAAACGGTTCCGGAGTATTCCGCAGACGAGATGGTGAAGCCAATTCACTGGTCACGCCGATTATCATGCTGCTTCCGATGGTCGGGCTGACGGCAGTACAGTTCATCGCCTCGGCGACAATTCTATCGGTCATGACTGGCTGGAGCTACACAATGTCAGTCATCATCGTTACGGTTGTTGTTACGTTATACAGCGTGATGGGCGGGATGTACAGTGTTGTTTACACAGATGTGGTCCAGTGGATTTTCAATATCGTCGGGATGGCGCTGATCATTCCGTTTACTCTCCAGGCTGGCGGCGGATTAGAGCAGGCGGTGCATTCATACCTTACGTGCTAGGACACATCTGGGAACAAGCCTCCCCGGCAGGCAGCCTGGCATCCTTGTTCCTTGGAAGCTTGGCAGTCTATCTTGGCGAAAAGGAGATCATAAGCTTCTTTGAGCTCGATCCTATTTATATGGCACTGATTGTGAGCGGAATCAGTTTCTATATTTTTTCAAGGTTATTCACCGAGCAATACGAGCACCGGGATTTATAATTTTTCATCATAAAGCGTTCCAACATTCGGGACGCTTTTTTCATATGTTTCCTTTTTTATATATACACAACAAATGCTATAATGGTGGAATGGATAGATAGAATGGGGGCAATTCAGGGATGTACGATGTTCGCGAGTGGAGACATGTGTTCAAACTCGATCCAAATAAAGAGATAACTGATGAAGAATTAGATAGAATTTGCGAGTCTGGAACCGACGCGATCATGGTGGGAGGGACGGATGGAGTCACTCTTGAAGGGGTCCTTGATTTGATGTCCCGGGTCCGCCGCTACACGGTTCCATGCATTCTCGAGGTTTCGACGATTGACTCGATCACGCCGGGATTTGATTTTTATTTTATCCCGACGGTATTGAACAGTGGGAATCCACGGTGGATCACTGGCCTGCACCATGAAGCGGTCAAGGAATACGGCGACCTGATGGATTGGGACGAGCTGAAAATGGAAGGCTATTGCATTTTGAATCCTGATTGCAAGGCGGCAAAGCTGACTGATGCGAAGACGGATCTTTCAATCGATGATGTACGGGCATACGCGATGATGGCGGAAAAAATGTTCAGCTTGCCGATTTTTTATTTGGAATACAGCGGAACATACGGCAATCCTCAGTATGTGGAAGCAGCCAAAGACGTTCTTGACAACTCCGCCCTATTTTACGGAGGCGGAATCGAAACAGCACAGCAGGCTGAAGAAATGGCCGGGCATGCCGATGTCATCGTGGTTGGGAATGTCGTGTACAGCAACCTTGATGAGGCATTGAAAACCGTAGCTGCAGCGAAAAAATAAGATAGTAGACAAGTTGTTTGTTACATTGTTTTGAGATAAAATAAGAACAAATGTTTGTATGGTGGTGACGAGTGTGCAATATTTAACGGATAAATTACTGAACGGCTTGAACCCGGAGCAGCAGAAGGCTGTCAAGACAGTGGATGGACCGCTGCTGTTGATGGCTGGCGCGGGCTCTGGTAAAACTAGGGTTTTAACACACAGGATTGCGTATTTGATGGTAGAAAAAGGAGTCAATCCTTACAACATCCTTGCGATTACGTTTACGAATAAAGCGGCTCGCGAAATGCGCGAGAGGATTCAAAAAATGATGGGCGGCGCGGCGGACGACATCTGGATTTCGACGTTCCACTCGATGTGTGTGCGGATTTTGCGCAGGGACATCGACCGTCTAGGCTACAACCGAAACTTCACGATCCTTGATTCGACTGACCAGCAGTCTGTCATCAAGTCGATTTTGAAGGACAAGAATATGGATCCGAAAAAGTATGATCCTCGTGCGATCCTTGGAACGATCAGCTCGGCGAAGAACGAGTTGATTACGCCGGAGGAATATGCGAAGACGGCGGGGGATTACTTTTCCCAGAAGGTCAGCGATGTGTATACCGAGTACCAGCGCAGGCTGCGCAAGAATAATGCGCTGGATTTCGATGACCTGATCATGACGACGATCACGCTGTTCATCCGCTTGCCGGAAGTGATGGAGTATTACCAGCGCAAGTTCCAGTACATCCATGTAGATGAGTACCAGGATACGAACAGGGCACAATACATGCTTGTAAAATTGCTTGCACAAAGATTCCAGAACCTTTGTGTTGTTGGTGACTCGGATCAGTCAATCTATCGCTGGCGCGGTGCCGATATCACGAATATCCTCTCATTTGAAAAGGATTATCCAAGGGCAAGCGTAATTTTGCTTGAGCAGAACTACCGCTCGACGAAGAAGATTTTGCTGGCAGCGAATATGGTCATCCAGAACAATATGAACCGAAAGCCAAAGAATCTTTGGACGGAAAATCCTGAAGGAAACAAAATTATGTACTATCGAGCGGACAGCGAACAGGGCGAGGCGCAGTTTGTCATCGGCAAAATCCAGGAGCAGATTCGCAATGGCCGCAAGCTGTCTGATATCGCAATTCTTTACCGTACGAACGCCCAGTCCCGTGTGATTGAGGAATCTTTCTTGAAGTCGAACATCGATTACTCAATCGTCGGCGGCATCAAGTTCTATGACAGGAAGGAAATCAAGGATATCCTTGCATATCTTCGCTTGATTTCGAATCCTGATGATGATATCAGTTTGCAGAGGGTCATCAATGTACCGAAGCGCGCGATTGGGTCGACTTCTATCGATAAAATCGCCAACTTCGCGACAATGCATGATTTGTCGATGTTCCAGGCGCTAGAGACGATTGAAATGATTGGTCTGAGCCCGAAAGCGGAAAAAGCTGCGGCAGAATTCCGCAACCTGGTCAGCAACTACACTCACCAGCAGGAATATCTTTCAGTGACCGAACTGGTTGAAGAAGTACTTGATAAGACAGGCTACCGTGACATGCTGAAGGCGGAAAAATCGCTTGAGTCACAGAGCCGACTTGAAAACATAGATGAATTTTTAACGGTAACAAAAAGCTTTGAAGAAAGCAGTGAAGACAAAAGCCTGGTGGCGTTCCTGACGGATTTGGCACTAGTTGCTGATATCGACCGCCTGGATGATGACGGCGAGAAAAAAACAGATTTCGTCACTTTGATGACTTTGCACTCAGCAAAGGGCCTTGAGTTCCCGGTTGTCTTCCTGATTGGAATGGAAGAGGGCGTATTCCCGCATAGCCGCTCCTTGATGGAGGAGGATGAGATGGAGGAAGAACGCCGTCTTGCCTACGTGGGAATCACTCGTGCTGAAGAAGAATTATTCATCACGAATGCGCAGATGCGAACCCTTTTCGGCCGTACGAATATGAACCCGGAATCACGGTTCATTAAGGAAATCCCGGCTGATTTGGTTGAAGACGCCGTGCCAAAAGTAAGAAGGCCTGCACCAACAAGCAGCGGCAGACCAGCTCCAGCTAGCGGTGGCAGACCAGGCACTTCAGCAAGACCGTCAATGCCAACTCGCGGTGCTGTATCTCGACCGGTTGCTGCAGCCAGCGGCGGTGAAGGGATCGAATGGAAGGTTGGCGACAAAGCCCAGCATGGCAAATGGGGAACAGGAACCGTTGTCAGCGTAAAAGGGTCAGGAGAAGGCACAGAGCTCGATATTGCGTTCCCAAGCCCAACAGGCATCAAACGATTGCTTGCTAAGTTCGCACCGATTACGAAGGCTTAAACTTTTTTCATTCTTACAATTAAATTACTGTCTGGCTCAAGTGCCTAGCCAGGTGCACCCTCAAGTATCTTGCGAGAAGCGTTAGCTTTGAGCAGCTCGAGCCGCTTGTCGGGGCTGACCAAGGCGCCCTGAGCTTTTCGGTTATGAAAGGGCTGGATTTATGGATTTTCAGAGTGCTGAGAAAAAAGCCAAGGATTTGCAAAATCTGCTTAATCAATATGCTTATGAGTATTATGTTCTTGATCAGCCGTCGGTTCCGGATGCGGAATACGATCGCCTTTTGAGGGAACTGATTGAAATTGAGGAGCAATTCCCGGAACTGCAGACTCCTGATTCTCCTACACAGCGTGTCGGCGGCGAGATTTTGACGATGTTCAACAAAGTCCAGCATGCGATTCCGATGCTGAGCCTGGGAAATGCCTTCAATGAGGATGATCTCCGAGATTTTGACCGCCGTGTCCGCCAGGGTGTTGGCGACAATGTTTCTTATGTATGCGAGCTGAAGATTGATGGTCTTGCTGTTTCACTTATATATGAAGATGGACTGCTTATCCGCGGTGCGACTCGCGGTGATGGAACGACTGGTGAGGATATTACGTCTAACCTTAGAACGATCCGTTCTTTGCCCATCCGCCTGATAGAAAAGGTTTCGCTTGAAGTCCGCGGAGAGGCGTTCATGCCGAAGAAATCATTCGAAGCATTGAATAAAGCAAGGACAGAACGTGAAGAGGAGCCATTTGCCAACCCTCGAAATGCGGCAGCAGGCTCTCTTCGCCAGCTTGACCCGAAGATTGCCGCATCAAGGAATCTCGATGTGTTCCTTTATGGAATCGCAAATGTCGGAGACACCGGCATCCGCGCCCATAGTGAAGGACTAGATTATCTGGAGAAGCTGGGATTCAAGCGAATAAAGAGCGCCGAAAAGTGGATAGCATCGAGGGTGTTATTGACTATGTGAATAGCTGGGTCGAAAAGCGCCCGGATCTTCCGTATGATATTGATGGGATCGTCATCAAGGTGGATTCACTTGATCAGCAGGCCGAGCTTGGTACGACGGCAAAGAGTCCTCGCTGGGCTATTGCTTATAAGTTTCCTGCCGAGGAAGTCGTAACGACTCTGAAGGATATCGAGTTGAGTGTTGGCCGCACAGGTGTCGTCACGCCAACCGCCATCCTCGAACCTGTACAGGTTGCGGGTACTACGGTTGGACGTGCCTCCTTGCACAATGAAGACTTGATCCGTGAAAAAGATATCAAAATCGGCGACAAAGTCGTCATCAAAAAAGCGGGAGATATTATTCCGGAAGTAGTCAATGTCCTTGCCGAACAGCGTACAGGAAATGAAGTCGAGTTCCATATGCCTACAGAGTGCCCTGAATGCAGCAGCGAGCTTGTCAGGATTGAAGGGGAAGTCGCACTTCGCTGTATCAATCCGAAATGCCCGGCACAGATTAGGGAAGGCTTGATCCACTTCGTTTCCCGCGATGCGATGAATATCGACGGTCTCGGTGAAAGGGTGGTCAGCCAGCTGTTCGCACAAGAACTGATCAAGGATGTTGCTGATATATACAAGCTGACGCGCGAGCAGCTGCTGGCTCTTGAGCGAATGGGCGAGAAGTCCGTCACTAATTTGCTGTCAGCAATTGAAGCCACGAAGGATAATTCATTAGAGAAGCTATTGTTCGGTCTCGGTATCCGTCTTGTAGGGGCAAAAGCCGCGAAGACATTGGCACAGGAATTCGATACGATGGATAGACTGATGCAGGCATCCAAGGATAAACTGACAGCCATCAACGAAATTGGCGACAAAATGGCCGACTCCATCGTCACTTATTTTGACAACGATGAAGTCAAGGAACTGGTATCCGAACTGAAGGCTGTTGGCGTCAATATGGAATACAAAGGACCTAAGAAGGTTACCGCAGAGGAATCAGATTCATTTTTTGCCGGTAAAACAATCGTGTTAACAGGGAAGCTCGAGAAACTGGGCAGAAACGAGGCAAAAGAAAAAATCGAGGCGCTCGGCGGCAATGTAGCCGGCAGCGTCAGCAAGAAAACCGATTTAGTCATTGCTGGTGAAGACGCAGGTTCGAAGCTGACAAAAGCAGAAAGCCTTGGGATTGAAGTGTGGAATGAGGAGAGAATGCTTGAAGAATTAAATAAATAAGAGGTGTACACGCCATGAGGAAGCTCTCAGTGGTCGCTCTATCTCTTGTCCTTTTGCTGACGGCCTGTGCCCCTAATTTTCAAAAGCAGGAAGAGGTCGTCCAGGAGAAGGATGATGACACAAAGGAAAAAGCGATTATCCCGAAATATAAAATTTCGGACAAATATTACCGTACCATCATGCCGTTCGAGCCAGGGGAAGCACGCGGCATGGTCGTCAATAATCTGAATACCCGTTATGATATTACTGAATTTGAGACAGGTCTGATGCGGATTGCGCAAAATACGTTTTCTACAGATAAGTACGTTTTCAAGGAAGGCCAGTATCTTGACGGCAGCACCGTAGCATCATGGCTGGAACGTGAAATGACTCCGGCTCAGGTAGAGGCCAAGGAAAAAGAATTGCAGGCTAAGGCTAAAAAAGATAAAAGTACTAAAAAGGTCTTAGTGAAAAACCTGGGCTTGAACCCTGCCAATCCTGGTAATGGCGATGCCCACGAACAGAACAAAAAGAACCCAATTTATCTCGCCCACATCCTGGAGCATAATTACCTTGTCCAATCAGGGGAAAAGGATACGTACCAGCTTGGCGGCATCGCAATCGGGCTGGCACTGAATTCCGTTCACTATTACCAAGAGGAAGCGTATGGGGCAGTGTTCGAAAAAAACATTACTCGTAAACCTCTTGAAGGGGAAGGAAAAAAAATCGCCCAGGAAGTCATCAACAGGATCAGAGGGATTGAAGAGTTGAATAATGTACCGATTACGATCGGATTGTTTGAACAGGAGAGCAGATCTTCTGTCGTACCAGGCAACTTCTTCGCCTATGCCGAAGTTTCCCAGGGAAGCAACAAGATCGGCAGCTGGAAGGATGTAAAAGAAAAGTACATTCTGTTCCCATCTACCCAAGCTGAGAAGGAACACAGGGATGACCTCACATTCTTCCAAAACTTCAAGCAGGATGTTGAGGAATATTTCCCTAACTTTAACGGCGTCATCGGCAAAGGCTTTTATCTGGATGGCCAGCTGCAGGAATTGAATATCGAGATTCCTATCCAGTTTTATGGCGAAGCTGAAGCGATTGGATTCACCCAGTACGTAACAGGACTGGTGATGGAGCACTTCCCTAACTATATGTCCGTACAGGTCAGCGTATCCTCTGTACTGGGACAGGAAGCCTTGATCGTCAAGAAACCGGATCAGGATGAACCGTTTGTGCATATTTATCAGTAAGGTGAAGCAAAGAGCCGAGGTGCTCTTTGCTTTTTATTTTGAAAAAAAAGTGAATCTATGTAAAACTCGATTATTATCGTATATATTCTGATAATTTAAGTGATAAGAGGTGGACGTATGCCTGTGCCAATAAGAGTAAGTCAAATGGCTAAATGGAAATATGTATTGAAAACAGCTATGTTGTGGGCCTTTGGAATATCAACTTTTATTTATCTTTTTCAGTGGGTGACCGGAAAGGTTTCTGAGCAATTTCAATCTACTTTCCTCTTTTTAATGTCCATCCTATTAGGGATAGTGGCCGGTGCAATCGTGCTATTTCCAATAGGAATTATCGTCGGTTTGTTTTTTTGGAAGAAAAACTCGATGATTCAGGAGGCGAAGAGTAAAATGAAGCGTAATGTCAGCCTTGGTTTGATTGTGATTCTTTTACTGGCAGGATGTTTAAACTCTGCAGTGACAGTAACAGAAAGAACGGAAATTGAGAAATACATAAGTCAAGAAGTGATGAACGCAAATTCTGGCGGCAAAATTTTCAATGCGTATGAAATATCAAGGATTGTCTGCAAATGCATGCTTCATGGAAAATTGTCCGGGTTAATACTTGCTCGATAGTATGCATGCCCATCTCGGTTGGTGCGAATTCCTCTTCTAAGCGCGCTCCATAAGAGTCTTTTATTCTGGCTGGCTGTGTTTTCAGCAATTCTTTTAACTCGCTTACGGTAGGTGTTTCTTCGGTGAAACTGGCCGGAGAGGTGCCGTAGCCAAACCATGATTTAAACTCTTCGGCAACGTCTGCAGATTCTCTGGTAACCGCCTGGATCCATAAATATTGGTCTAGATAGATATGTCCGAGGTTCCAGTGAATATTATTGTTGAATCCTGCCGGAATTTTCTCGGCATCTTCTTCAGAAACGGTATCAACCACATCTAAAATCTCGCTGCGATAGGATTCCAGCTGATTAAACAACACTTCATGACGTTTTTCATCTGAAAATAGACTCCTTTTTTGAATGATAGATAAATATTCGCTAGATTATGGGGATTCCCTGCTGCTAATTAGTGTGAATTTATTACTATGATAATTTTATTGGCGAAAATCTGATTATATCGACACATTTCTGAATATATCAGCGGGTTTTATAATATATCGACCACATTTCAAAATATATCGACCAACTTTGCAAAAAGCCCCAAAAATCGGCCGAATTACAATATTGGCATAATAAAAATCAAGAAAATTCGTAATCCAAGACTTGCTAGTACGTTGGCATTGAACACTATGAGACTCTCATGATAGAATGGGAAAGGAATGAAAACGTTTTAATACATAGGAGGGGATAGAATGGTTCAGCCATACAAACACGAGCCTTTCACGAATTTTAAAGATGAGGAACACCGTGAAGGATACCTTACAGGATTGAAAACTGTAGAAGCTATCTTGGCCAGGATTATGACTTGGTGATTGGCGGAGAGAGAATCTCGACTGAAGACAAGATTGTATCTTACAACCCATCCAATAAAGAAGAAGTTATTGGACGCGTATCAAAAGCAAACCGCGATCTAGCTGAAAAAGCGATGCAGGCTGCTGTCGAAGCGTTCAAAACTTGGAAAAAAGTAAAGCCTGAAACACGTGCCGATGTATTATTCAAGGCTGCTGCAATCATTCGCCGCCGCAAGCATGAATTCTCAGCGCTTTTAACAAAAGAAGCTGGTAAGCCATGGAACGAGGCAGATGCTGATACAGCAGAAGCAATCGACTTCCTTGAGTACTATGCTCGTCAAATGCTAAGAATCAAAGAGGGCGTGAAAGTTGAAAGCCGTCCTAATGAATATAACCGTTATGATTACATCCCTCTTGGGGTGGGTGTCATCATTTCTCCATGGAACTTCCCGTTGGCGATCATGGCTGGTACAACTGTAGCAGCGATCGTTACAGGAAATACAGTTCTTTTGAAGCCAGCTTCCACTACTCCAGTTGTTGCGGCTAAGTTCGTTGAAGTAATGGAAGAAGCAGGTCTGCCTGCAGGTGTTCTTAACTTCGTACCAGGAAGCGGCGCAGAAGTGGGCGACTACCTTGTTGACCACAAAGACACTCGCTTCATCAGCTTCACAGGTTCACGCGACGTAGGTCTGCGCATCAACGAGCGCGCATCCAAGCTGAACGAAGGCCAAATCTGGCTTAAGCGCGTCATTGCTGAAATGGGCGGGAAAGACACAATGGTTGTCGACAAAGACGCTGATCTTGAATTGGCTGCTCAAGCAATCACTGCTTCAGCATTCGGTTTCTCTGGCCAGAAGTGCTCTGCATGTTCACGTGCTGTTATCGTTGAAGATGTATACGATCAAGTTCTAAACCGTGTTGTTGAACTGACTAATGAGCTTAAGCTTGACGATCCAACAGATCAAAGTACGTTCATGGGACCAGTTAATGACCAGGGTGCGTTCGACAAGATCATGAGCTACATCGAAATCGGCAAGGAAGAAGGCCGTTTGATGACTGGCGGCGAGGGAGACAGCTCTAAAGGCTACTTCATCAAGCCAACAATATTCGCTGATGTGGATCCAAAAGCTCGCATCATGCAGGAAGAAATCTTTGGACCTGTTGTCGCATTCGCAAAAGCGAAGGATTTCGACCATGCACTTGAAATCGCGAACAATACGGAATACGGTCTGACTGGAGCGGTTATCACTCGCAATCGTGAAAACATCCAGAAGGCACGTGAAGATTTCCATGTCGGAAACCTTTACTTCAACCGCGGCTGCACAGGCGCAATCGTAGGTTACCAGCCATTCGGCGGCTTCAACATGTCAGGAACAGATTCAAAAGCTGGCGGACCAGACTATCTGCTTCTTCACATGCAAGCCAAGACTACTTCTGAAATGTACTAATACAGAACTCCAATCCCCTTCTCGTTTGAGAGGGGGATTTTTTG
>NZ_BAUW01000047.1 GCF_000517385.1 Mesobacillus boroniphilus JCM 21738
AAGATAAAAGAAACCACAGCTCGCAGCTGTGGTTCATAGTCTATAACGAAAACTTCGTAATCGTTCCTTTTAATTTTTCCGCCTGATTCTTGAGTTCTACAGCTAACTCCTCGACATTCCCGATGACTTCTGCCTGCTGCTCTGCTGCTGATGCTACACTGATTGCTCCTGCGGATGTTTCTTCTGCAATTGCTGCCATTTCCTGCGATTGGGTTGATGTGTGCTGGATGGTTTCCATTTGTGTTTCGACCAGCGCAGCAATTGTATGGATGACATCTGCCATCTCATGAATCGTTGAGGTCATCGCGTCGATCACCTGGTTCGTTTTCTCGCCTTTTTTCGCTTCTCCGTTCGCTGTTTCAACCTGTCTGCTGATCTGGCCGACAACATTTTGGACTTCAGACTGGATGTTCTGGATCAGTTCGGATATTCCCTGGACCGCATCCGCACTCTGGTCTGCAAGCTTCCTCACTTCTTCGGCAACGACAGCAAATCCTTTTCCGTGCTCACCAGCTCTTGCTGCTTCAATCGATGCGTTCAAGGCGAGCAAATTCGTCTGTGCTGCGATATCTCCAACAAGCTGGATGATTTGCTCTACTTTTGTCGCGTTTTCTTCCAGTCTTTTTACCGTCCCAAGCGACTCCCGGTTATCATTTGCCAGTGTCTCGATGCCGGAAATGAGTGAGTGGATTGCATTTTTCGACTCCTGCAGGTCTTTGACCATTTCCACAGAAATTGATTCGGAATTCCGCGCTTTTTCCTGAACATCCTCTGCGATTCGGATGACTTCATCGACAGACTCAGCTGTAGTCTGTGTAGATAGAGCAGAAGAATCTGCCCCGGCTGCAATTTCTTTGATTGTTGTCGAGATAATGGACGCCTGCTCGGATGCTGCCGCAGATTGCCCGGAAATCTGAATGACTTTTTCATTTGTTTCTTTAAAGTTACTATCAATCTGGCTGACCATTTCACGCAGGTTTGATAGCATATTATTGAAGGCGAGTCCCAAAGAGCGGATCTCATCATCCGATTTTGAAACTTCTGCATCCTCGCCAATTTCGCCCTGTGCTGCTTTTATTGCAGAATGCTCGAGCTTTTGCAACGGCTTGATAATCAAACCGGCAGCCATATACGCAAGCAGACCAGACCAGAAAATCCCCATAGCTAGAACGGCAGCCGTATAAACGACCGAATTGATCTCCAAGAAATTTTGAACGAAAGGATTCAGAAAATAAATAAAAAATGCGCTTGTTGAATAAGTAATGATCGCCAATACAGTCGTCAGCATGACCATTTTCTTTCTTAATCCCATTTTGTAGCTGCGTTTAGAACCCACTGATAATCCCCCTGAAAAAATAATAGAATGACGTTTTAGCATCATTGCGCTTTTCGGAGCGATCGTGCCACATCCAAAAAGAATTTCTCAAAGGTATTATCGGATTTTATCTAGAATTCTTTCGATACTTTTTTGAATTTCTTTAAAAGCTTGGCGATAAATTTGTTCATTACCGCCAAATGGATCCGCCACATCCAGGTTTTCCTTTACATCCGCAAATTCTTTCAGTGTAAAAGTTTTATCCGCAGCGAATGGATATTGGTTAATGATCAAGCCTTTATGGCTCTGTGTCATCGTCAGGACCAAAGTTGCCCAGTCGATATCTTCCCTTGTTAACGTCGAGGAGCGATGATCATGGCTGATATTGTTTTCCTCGAGCACGGCCTTCGCGTTGACAGAAGCCTCCGCACCATTTGGGCATATACGCCTGCCGATTTCACCTCTACTCCGGACAGCTGCTTGCTTTTTAAAATCGCTTCCGCCATCGGGCTGCGGCATGTGTTTCCTGTACAGACAAATAAAATGCGCGCCATGCTTTTCCCTCCTATGGTTAACTTTTCCCCATTATAAGATAATCGGCCAGCATTTTCATTTTTGCTAGACAGAAAAAACACTGCTTGGCAAGTGCACAAAATTTTATACAAAAAAAGTACACCTGACGAGCAGGTGCACGAAAAAGTTTTATAGAGGAAGCAGCAATTTGAGTCCGAATGCGAGCAAAATGCTGCCTCCTAATGCCTCACTGTATGTACCAAGCCACCCCTGCACTCTTTTTCCGACCAGGAGGCCCGCCCACGTTAGGACCATTGCCGCTATGCCGAAACAGATCAGAACAAGCAGTGTCCTCGCACCGTAAATTCCAAGTGTCAATCCTACTGAAAAACTGTCTAGGCTGACGCTGAGGGCAAAAATAAATAAACCCTTGCCAACCGGGGTAATCACGCTTGTCTCATCTTCCTTGAAGCTGGCCCAGATCATCTGGACACCCAGCACAATCAGGAGCAGGCCGCCAATATAACCAGCTATTGCCCCGAACTGCTCGGACAAAAA
The DNA here is from genome assembly GCF_000517385.1 of Mesobacillus boroniphilus JCM 21738. Taxonomy (GTDB): domain Bacteria; phylum Bacillota; class Bacilli; order Bacillales; family Cytobacillaceae; genus Mesobacillus; species Mesobacillus boroniphilus. Next base: position 2,387 of record NZ_BAUW01000047.1, read on the forward strand.
TCTCCCAGCCACCATTCCAAGCAGCGGCATCCACACATGGAACAAACCAATGGTGACGCCAATTTTAAATATATGCCTTTTCGTCAGTCTGAACATGCCCATTCCGAGACCAACGGAAAAGGCATCCATTCCCAACGCGAATGCCATCAACATAAGTGTGAATAATTCGCCGGCTATTGTTGTCATGTCTTCGCCCCCTCGGACTTGCTAATTCAGCATATGCATGTCCTAAAGGATTTAGAAGTATGGAATTTTCAGGTTTCGAAATGATTATGAGTTTTGTTCATACAGGGGCTTTTTAGAAGAGCATCGGCTTCAACTGGGGTCAATTCAGTTTAACTGGTATTACAATGATTTCAATTGGCAGTGTGGCGCAATGATATTATATCAGTTCAACTGACATTTCCTGCAACCTATGTTCATTAATATTAAAAGCGCTCCAACAACTGAAGCGCTTCTCTGAAAAACATTATTTTTCAATGATTTGCAGTCCCGATGCTTTTGACAGCCGGTTCATGATCGCCTGGCCTACGCCTTGTTCTGGATAAACTTCACCGAAAATGATATCGAGATCTTCTTGATTGAAGGCCCGGAGTGTACCATAGAGTGCTTCGGCGACTGATTCGAGTCTTGCTCTTTCGCCACAGGCTATCACAAAATCGGCGTCATAAAACTCTTGGTTTTCCTTCGTCGTCATCACGCCGACTTTCAGGCCTTCGTTCCGCCTTTCATTCACAAGCTGCTGGATTTGTTCTCTTGTTCCATCAACAAGGTAGAAAGGCGCATTTGGTGCGTAGTGGCGATATTTCATCCCAGGGGATTTTGGCGCCTGATTTGAATCCTTCAGGCTGGATCGACGGCGACTTCACCGACTACTTCTTCCAGCTGTTCCTTTGTTACGCCGCCCGGCCTTAAAATCGCCGGGATTTTACCGGTGCAATCGACAACTGTTGATTCAAGGCCTACTCCTGTCGCTCCGCCATCGACAATTCCGGAAATCCGGCCCGTCAAATCATCGGCAACGTGATTCGCAGTCGTCGGGCTCGGCTTGCCTGACAGGTTTGCGCTCGGGGCTGCCAGTGGCAAACCGGATGCTTCGATAATCGCCAATGCTATCGGATGGTCGGGCATTCTGACTGCAACTGTGGACAAACCGGCAGTTGCTTTTTCAGAAAGCGCACCCTCTTTTTTTCCAGGATAATCGTCAACGGTCCTGGCCAAAAAGCATCCATTAAAACTGCTGCCTGATCGGGAATTTCTTTTACAAAAGAATGAATCTGTTCACGATTTGAAATATGCACAATCAACGGGTTATCCACAGGTCTTCCTTTTGCTTCGAATATTTTCAAGACGGCTTCATCGCTTTCTGCGTTGCCGCCAAGGCCATAAACCGTTTCTGTCGGAAAAGCAACTACATCATTTCGCTTCAGTTTTTGTGCAGCTTCGATGATTTGTGGATATGTTTTTAAATTATCCACATTCTTATCCACTGTCCACATTTGTGTTTGCATGTACATCCACCTTTTACTTCTCGCTAAACTAGTATATTTCCATGAAAGTATAAAAGAAGAATAAGAAGAACACAAGTTTTTATCCACAAATTGTGTATAATTTTAAGGAAACTGTGGATATCTTTGTGGATTAATCCACAATTCACAGAATTATTTTCATAATTGCGGAGTTATCCACAGTTAGAACTTGTTTTAAATGGCTTTTTTCAAGGATAGTCTCTGGAAGCTCTGATTGGTTTACCATTTCAAAACCCAGGCTGCTGAAGAAGGAAACTGCACTCATCTTGTTAGTAACCAGATATAGCTCATCAAGCTCCTGATTTTTCGCTGTCAGGAATGCCCGTTTAAAAAGAAGCATCAAATCGGGCTGGCCAATTTGCGGGGAAACGACAAATGAGCGCAGCAACCCTGCATTTCCCACGGGCTCTACCCCAAGGCACGCCTTAAGCTCTCCTTCCTGATTTTCCATCAAAGAAAAGTTTTGGATTGAGTCATTCAATCCTTCCGCACTAACTCCAGCCTCTGTTAAAAAAGCTTCCAGCTTTGGTAGATCCTCTTGATTCGCACTTCTGATTTTCCACGTCATATCTATCACCTCAAAAATAAGATTCTAGTAAATAAATATGAGAGGTATGAAAATGTAGAACTTAAAAAGGGGAAAAAGAAACACGGCAGCCTTCATTAAAATGAAAGCTGCCGTGCATCTTTTAATTCCAGGCTTTCTATGCCAATTGGTTATTTATTGTTATTGTTGTTGCGGGCATTGCCGCCTTTTTCACCGATTTCTTCATAGAAGCTTCGGTCATGGTTTTCAGAAGTCGCTTCTCCGCCTTTGCGGCCGATCTCCTGATAGAAGTCCTTGTCGTGGCTTTCTGATGTTGCTTCGCCACCTTTTTTCCCGATTTCCTGGTAGAATTCGCTGTCATGGCTCTCAGCAGTAGCCTCTCCGCCTTTGCGGCCAATTTCCTGATAGAAATCTTGATCGTGATTGTTGGAAGTTGCTTCGCCGCCTTTACGGCCGATTTCCTGATAAAAATCGCTGCCATGGTTTTGGCTTGTAGCTTCGCCGCCCATACGTCCTCGTTCTTCACGTGACATCTTATCATTGTTATTGTTTTTAGCCATTATTACTCATCCTCCTTGAAATCTAAGTTTTGATGTTACACTACCTTAGATATCCGGAATCTCCTATCCCAAAACTAGTATCAAGGGAATGTAATATGCTTGTTTGAATAATGTAATATTTTTGGTAATTCCGACAGTCGTTTTTCCTCCTTTACCAAGTATTTCTTAAGAGAAGCTAGCTAATGTTTCCTAGCTTCTCAAAGTGAAAAATTCACAAGTGAGTGATTTAAGTCACTATCCTGCCTGTTTTATGTGGGTATAATAAAATCAAGTAATTGAAAACCTTTCTCAAAAAGGGGAAACGGCATGGAAATAAAAACAATATATGACCGGATTGGCGGCGACGAATCAATCAGGTTGATTGTCGATACTTTTTATCCAAAGGTTTATGAAAATGAGGAGCTCAGCCCTTTGTTCGAAGGCGATATGGATGAAATCAAGCGGAAGCAGTGGATGTTCCTTACACAGCTGACCGGCGGGGGCGCGCTTTACAGCGAGGAATTTGGACCGCCCAATATGAGAGTGCGGCATATGCCATTCGAAATCACGCCGGTGCGCGCCCAGGCATGGCTGAAGCTGATGCACGAAACACTTACGGAAACGGGTTTGATTGAAACCGACGGCGGAAAGGCCCTGTTCGAGCGTTTGAGCCAGATTGCACCAATCATGATCAACAGTCAATAAGGAGGATTTTATTATGGAAAAACAATCTTTGAAACAATACCAGGAATTCGGTGAAGAACGTTTTACTAAGAGGATTGTCTTCAAAAAAGGCGAGAGCACTGTATTCCTTTTGAACTTCATGCCAGGACAGGAGCTGCCAAAGCACACACATCCAGGTACAGAAGTGTTTATTTTAACGATGCAGGGCGAAGGCACTTTCACGATTGATGGGGAAGAAGTAGTGGCAGCTGCGAATGAAACAGTACATGTGAGCTTAACAGAAGAGCTCGCTTATAAAAATACCGGCTCAGAGCCAGTCACACTTTATGTGATGCTCAACAAGGTTCCGGATGAGAGATTTGCGCAGAATATTTAATCGCAAATATCTCGATAGAAGCTCAATCATGAGCGGATAAACCCCAGTTGGTCGAATTATTCTTAAAAGTGGTCGAATAAATTCAAAATGTGGTCGAAATATTAAAAAATTCGCCAAATTAATTCAAAATGTGGTCGAAATAATTAAAAATTCGCCAATAAAAATTGCCATCATGGTATTTCAAGCTAAAAATAAGCCCCTGCGGCCTGCGCGGGGGCTGTTTTTATCCGAAAATCCTGTTCCAAATCTCAACGAGAAAGAATGTTACCTCCACTTCTTCTTCTTCGCCGCCTTCATACACTGTTTTTTTGCCTTTTTTACTTTCTTTTTCTTCATCCCGCTTTGCATCTGCTGACTCGTCTTCAGCATCAGCCTTTACATCGCCTTTGTCGTCTTTTTCGTCGAAGCCTTCGCTTGTTGCTTCTCCGTTTGAAAAGTCGAGGAAGCATAATGGCGGGTAGAGGACGCACCACCAGTTCGCGCCTTCGCCTTCACCGATCGTGATCAAGATTGCTTCGTACTCACCTGCCGGATAGAGGAGCTGACCATATAACTTTGTAGGAAACTGGACTTTGTCAAACTCAGTTTTTACCGAATGATTTGAACCTTCTGCTGTGACAACTCTTTCCGCGATTGACTGGATTTCTGGAAGCTTGGAGTTAATGACGTTCCTCGCTTCTTCAATCGAAGTCAGCTCCTGGACCCATTTCGTGATCTCTTTATTCACTTCGTCGCGAATCAGGCGTTTGATATTCTGGTCCTTTTCCAGATCACTGTCGGCAAGAATCCTCAGGCGGATCGCCTCGTTTGGGATGACCATCGCTTCCTTAGCTGTCACTTCACTTTTTGGTGTATATAAACTTAAAATGGTACCTGCACATAATAAGAGTATGTATAAAATAGCTGCTGATTTTTTCATCCTCATCTTTCGCACCGTCCCTTCACTAGTCACAGTGTGGACAGTTTGATAGATTCTTAAACTAGTAATTTTGAAAAAAATTGGACCCCTTTTTTAGGAGTCCATTTCCGCAAACACCATCCGGTCCTTGGCATTGATATCAAAAACAATCTCCACCCTGCATGCGGGAGGGTTTTTTCCAGAAGCGCACTTACAGCTTTCCCCTGGCCAGCGCCAATTTCAAAGCCGACTAATGCCTTCTCCTTCAATACCAGTGGAAGTTCCTCCATGAACCGCCGATACAGGTCCAGTCCATCTTCGCCTGCAAAAAGCGCCATATGCGGTTCATGTTCAGTTACGATGTCGGACATCCACTCCTGGTCCGCAACAGGGATATATGGCGGGTTAGAGATGACAGCATCAACTTTTTTGCCCTGTAAAATCAGCGGCTGCAGCAAATCCCCCTGGATAAAATCAATCTCAGCCCCCAGTTCGCTGGCATTTTTCCGCGCCACCTCAAGGGCATCCTCAGAAAGGTCGGTAGCTGTTACCTTCAAAGCTGGTTTTTCCAGCTTCAACGTTATCGATATTGCACCACTCCCGGTACCGACATCGACAAGATCAATTTGCCCGCTCTCCGGAAAAAGCTTTTCCAGACGCTGAAGTGTTCCATAAACAAGCTCCTCCGTCTCCGGGCGGGGAATCAGCACATGTTCATTCACGTTGAATCGGCGGCCGTAAAACTCCTCGCTGCCGATGATATATTGGATTGGCTCCCCAGCAGCATGCCTTTTTACAGCAGTCTGAAAATCGATCCACACTTCCCCACCAAGTTCGTCACGCATCACCGCGAGCATTGACGTGCGGGACAGCCTCGAATAGTGCCTAAGTAAAAGTTCACCGGCGAACTCCTCACGGTTATGTTCTTTTAAAAAAGAAGAAGCCCAATTGAGGGCTTCAAATATTTTCACATTAGTCATTGTTCGCACTCTCAAGTCTTTGAGATTGGTCTTCCATAATTAGCGCTTCGATGATTTCCTCCATCTTGCCCTGAAGAATCTGGTCAAGCTTCTGGATTGTCAGGCCGATACGGTGGTCAGTCACGCGGTTTTGCGGGAAGTTGTACGTACGGATCCGCTCAGAGCGGTCACCAGTACCTACAGCTGACTTACGGACCTGGTCATATTCCGCCTGTGCTTCCTGCTGGAACTTATCATAAACACGGGCGCGAAGTACCTTCATCGCCTTGTCTTTGTTCTTGTGCTGGGACTTTTCATCCTGACATGATACGACGATTCCAGTTGGGATGTGCGTCAGACGGACAGCTGACATCGTTGTGTTAACGGATTGTCCGCCGGCACCGCTGGATGCAAATGTATCGAAGCGGATATCCTTGTCATGCAGCTCGATTTCGACTTCCTCTGCTTCTGGAAGACATGCAACCGTAGCTGTTGAAGTATGGATACGGCCGCCAGATTCTGTTTCAGGAACACGCTGGACGCGGTGCGCACCGTTTTCGAACTTCATTTTCGAATAAGCGCCATTACCATTGATCATGAAGATAATTTCTTTAAAACCACCCACGCCGGTCGTGCTGGCATCGATGACTTCCGTTTTCCAGCCCTGTGATTCTGCATAACGGCTGTACATCCTGTATAGGTCACCGGCAAATAACGCAGCTTCATCGCCGCCTGCAGCGCCGCGGATTTCCATGATAACGTTCTTGTCATCGTTAAGGTCTTTAGGGATAAGCAGAAGCTTGATACGAGCTTCAAGCTCCTCTATGCGCGGTTCAAGCTCAGAGATTTCTTCCTTTACCATTTCGCGCATCTCTGCATCGAGCTTATCCTCGAGCATCGCTTTCGCATCTGCCAGCTGTTCTTTAACTTCTTTATACTCACGGTAGGCCATGACTGTTTCCTGGATATCAGACTGCTCCTTTGAATACTCGCGGAGCCTCTTTGAATCATTGACAACTTCCGGATCACTCAATAGCTCATTCAATCTTTCATAACGATCCTCAACTGCTTGAAGACGATCAAACACGGACACTCACCTCTATTTTCATTGCCTTAAAAATTGGATTATAGATTTATTCTGCCTGTGTATTTCCGCAACAGGTCCGATAATTCAACATAGTATAACATTATAATTATAGTATAGCTGACACACCCAGTCAAAGCCATTGTGAATGGAAGAGTATCAATGCCTTGTGCATGCATCTTATGTATAAAGGAAAAAGCATGCCCTAGTTTGAGCATGCTGTGGCGCTGCAAAAATTTTATTCAATATCAACATTGATGTCGTAGCGTGGCAATGCTCTTGTCAGCTTCTTCTGCAGTGTCTTTTGGGCATCTTCACGGTCTTTTCTGGTTACGCGCCCTTGAAGTTGTGCGGTTACGTTCATTTCGCCGCCGTTAATCCAGATGGAGCCCGGTTCATAGCCAGCATCAGAAATGACGTCCTTGGCTTTTTGGACATCCTGGGAAAAACTATGGTGGTTTTCATTATCGGTATTCAGCAGATTCGGGTTCTGATCAGTCATTGTCATACCGTCGTCCTGGTCCCTCGTGAAATTTGGGCCATCTCCTTCTCGGACACCGTCTTGATCCCTATTCAGGTCCACGCCAGCCTGGTCTTCATCCTTGTCATAGACCGAATCTGTATTATCCTGGCCACATCCTGAAACCATAACCATCGCAAGCACAAACAACATGAGTAATTTTTTCAAATTATGGCACCTCCCGCTGTTAGGTTGCCCCAAAAAGCTGCTGAAATGCATCGAAACAGTATTGTTGAGCTCCTAAATCAACATTTTCCAAAAAAACAGCAACTGGAAAAATTATTCTCTTACTCAGCCCCTACAATTGCACGTTCAAGAGTAATAATGCACGTTCGGAAACGTTAATTGCACCTTCCATTGTCATAATTGCACCATTACATGAAGTAATTGCATATTCACCCAATATCAGGGAATTTTTAAACCTGCAAGACAAAAAAAAATCCCCCCGCAACCAGGAGGTTTCATCATTATGTTAAGCTTTCAGTCGTTTTCTCGATCTTAAGCTCGTTTGGTGACTTTGGTACTTCATGATGGTGTCTGCATCGTGGTTCGTACGATTCGGACGCGCCAACGAGAATGACGGGATCATCATAAGAGGCTGGCTTGCCGTCGATCAAACGCTGTGTTCGGCTGGATGGCGATCCACATACCGCACACACTGCCTGGAGCTTGGTCACAATTTCTGCAACTGCCATCAAAGCTGGCATCTGGCCGAATGGCTCGCCGCGGAAATCCTGGTCAAGTCCGGCAACGATGACGCGGTACCCGCTGTCTGCAAGATGCTGGATCACCTGAAGGATTTCATTGTCAAAAAATTGCACTTCATCAATGGCAATGACATCGATTTCAGGGTTGATATGCTTGAAAATATCAATAGAGTTGGCAATAGGCTTGGCAGTAACTGCAGTTCCGTTGTGTGATACAACAGATTCTTCGCTGTAGCGGTTATCAATCGCAGGTTGAATACAGCAATTTTTTGCTTGGCAAATTGAGTTCTGCGCACACGTCGGATCAGTTCTTCTGATTTACCGGAAAACATGCTGCCGCAGATCAATTCAATCCATCCGCTTTGTTTCATAACGTACATGGTCGGCCTCTCCTTCCTCGGTGGCAAATATAGTAAAAGCTGTTTTCGTATTTTTACGGCTTCTTTTTTCCATAAAGGTACGAAAAAGCCTGGTTAAAAGTTCGACACTTTTTTCAGCTTTTTCCATTATAACAAAAATCAGAGCTGAATCCAGACACAATATTAAAGTTCACAAAATTAAATTTATGTACCCAAAACACAGGCAGCTTTTCAAAAAATGCAGAACAAAAAGCGCAAGCGCCTCGTTCAGCCCCGACAAGCGCTGGAGGGCCGACCAGTGAAGTCGTTCTTTGACTTCATTGGGCGGACCGAAGCGACTCAAGGGGCTAGGCGCTGGAGCTGGATTAAGAAAACCTGGATAGTTATCCACATTGAAAATATTTTATAATTTCCTATTAAAAAATAAAAAACAGGCAAGTCGCAAAGCTTCTTGCCTGTTCTATCATTTCTTATATTACTGTTCATTTTTAAGACCGTATTTCTTGTTGAAACGGTCAACACGTCCGCCAGCTTCAGCAAACTTCTGACGTCCAGTATAGAATGGGTGGCATTCAGAGCAAGTTTCAACGCGAATCTCGTTCTTAACAGAACCAGTTTCGAATTCGTTTCCGCAAGCGCAAGTCACCTTAACTGTTTTGTAGTTTGGATGAATTCCTGATTTCATTCTTTTCATCTCCTTCCGCCCTGAATCATATCCGAAACAGAGTTATAATCAACGGCTATAGCAATCCTGCCGTTATTGGAAAAACACACTGCAATCATTATAACAAGTCCATCTATATATTTCAAGTTAGTTTTTACGACCATAATTTGGAATTATGAACGTTTGTTATTCCCCTTCATCTCCTCGCCCAGAACAGCGAAGAAATCTTCATTCGACTTGGACAATCTTAGCTTACGAAGGAATTTTTCCGCAAAATCCGGGTAATCCGACATTGATTTGCGGATAGCCCACAGCTTATCCAGATGATCTTTCGGAATAAGCAATTCTTCTCTCCTCGTTCCGGATCTGCGGATGTCGATTGCCGGGAAGATCCTTCTTTCTGCAAGTGAACGGTCAAGATGGAGTTCCATATTCCCGGTTCCCTTGAACTCTTCATAAATGACATCATCCATGCGTGAACCTGTCTCGATAAGCGCTGTCGCCAGGATTGTCAGGCTGCCGCCTTCCTCGATGTTACGCGCCGCACCAAAAAAGCGCTTCGGACGATGGAATGCCGCAGGGTCAATACCGCCGGACAATGTACGTCCGCTTGGCGGGATGACAAGGTTATAGGCACGCGCAAGACGGGTGATGCTGTCCATCAGGATGATGACATCACGTTTATGCTCTACCAGGCGCATCGCACGCTCTAGCACAAGCTCAGCGACTTTGATATGGTTTTCTGGCACTTCATCAAATGTTGAGCTGACAACATCGCCGACCACGGAACGTTCGATATCTGTTACCTCTTCTGGACGCTCGTCGATCAGCAGCACGATTAATTCTGCTTCAGGATGATTCGTCGTAATGCTGTTGGCTATTTCCTTTAAAAGCATGGTCTTACCACCCTTAGGCGGTGCGACAATCAAGCCGCGCTGGCCAAATCCTACTGGAGCGATGACATCCATGATTCTGGTTGATATATGTCTATGAATTGTCTCCAGTTTCATCATGCGGTCAGGATATAATGGAGTCAAGCCCGGGAAGTGAACCCTTTCCTTCGCCGATTCAGGGTCATCCCCATTGACTGCCTCTACCTGAAGCAAGCCGAAGTAACGTTCATTCTCTTTAGGAGGACGGACCTTCCCTGATACTTTATCTCCGTTCCTTAGATCAAAACGGCGGATCTGCGAAGCCGAGATATAGATATCCTCTGAGCTTGGAGAGTAGTTAATCGGGCGCAGGAAACCAAAGCTTCAGACTGGATGATTTCCAGGACACCTTCCATGAAAAAGTAGCCCTGCTGTTCCGCACGCGCTTTTAAAATAGCAAAAATAAGTTCTTTCTTCGATAATTTGCTGTAGTAAGAGACTTTATACTCTTTTGCCAGTTCATAAAGCTCTTTCAATTTCATATTTTCTAAGCTTGAAATATTTACTTCCATAATGTCACCACGCCTTAAAATATTTCGATTTCCCCCATAAAAAAATGTATTAAGAATATCAGCGTATGGATGGAAAAAGAAGAAATGAGTTTCCTTTGAAGGTTGTAAGAAGGAATTAATGAAGGTAATCTTACTAGTTTGTGTCTATGTGCATTAAAACAATTTTCATTTTACCCTTAAACAGGAAAAATAATCAATCTTTTTATTTATTAGCTCCCTTTACCTAAAGAATGCGGTGAAGGGAGCTTGTTTGTAAGGGTTTGCAGTCATTTTTATAAAAAAATATGATTATTTCATTACCAGATGCGGCTTTTTCTTCAGGCTGTGCTGTCCTTCAATGAAGCGGACTGTGCCTGATTTTGCGCGCATGACGACTGAATGGGTTGAGCCATATGAACCTTTGAACTGGACTCCTTTTAACAGCTCGCCATCGGTTACGCCTGTTGCTGCGAAAATCGCATCGTCGCCACGGACGAAATCTTCCATAAGCAGGACTTTATTGACATCGATGCCCATCTTTTTGCAGCGCTCAAGTTCTGCGTCATTTTGCGGAAGCAATTTACCCTGGATTTCGCCGCCGAGGCTTTTCAGCGCTACCGCTGCGATTACACCCTCAGGTGCTCCGCCTGAACCGAACAGGATATCCACGCCGGTAGTATCAAATGCCGTATTGATCGCGCCAGCTACATCACCGTCATTGATCAATTTGATTCTTGCTCCTGCATCACGAAGCTGGGCAATGATATGTTCATGGCGAGGACGGTTCAGTACCGTTGCCACTACATCTTCAATATCTTTGTTCTTCGCTTTTGCCACTGCCTTCAGATTATCAAGAACGGAAGCATTGATATCGACCATTCCTACAGCCTCAGGACCAACGGCAAGTTATCCATGTACATATCCGGTGCGTGAAGCAGGTTGCCGTTATCAGCACTGCGAGGACTGCAAGGGCATTCCAGCCGCCTGACGCGACAATGCTCGTTCCCTCCAAAGGATCGACAGCAACATCCAAACGCGGACCATAGCCTGTCCCAAGCTTTTCACCGATATATAGCATCGGTGCTTCGTCCATTTCCCCTTCGCCGATTACGACTGTGCTTCATCGGGATGGTGTCAAACACATCTCTCATTGCCGTCGTTGCAGCATCGTCAGCTTCTTCTTTTTTCCCGCGTCCCATCCAGCGGGCTGAAGCAAGCGCAGCTGCTTCTGTCACGCGGACAAGCTCCATCGTTAAGCTACGTTCCATATGATCATCCCCTAATCATGAAAGGGACTAATGCCCACCGAAAAAGGTATACCTTGCAATCCCTTCCTTCCTATAAAGACCTTTCCATAAATCAGCATTCTCCTCGTTGCCGATTATGTCTCGGAACTGCTTAGGAAGCGAAACTTTGATGCAGCAGCGGTTGGCCGCTAGACAGTCAAATAAGTTATACTATTCAGCGTTTTCGATAAGCATTAGCACCACTATTTGTATTGTACAGCTCTATTGTACTATACTTTTTATGATTTTTTTACTTCTTCTTGTTCTTCAGATGTCATATCTTCACGCCAAATTGTGGCACCTAGTCCATTTAGCTTTTCAACAATATGGCTATAGCCGCGGTCGATATGGTCTACACCCGTGATTTCGGTGATGCCTTCCGCCATCAGTCCGGCAATGACAAGCGCCGCTCCGGCACGGAGGTCACTGGCCTTTACTTTAGCTCCCTGCAACTTGACAGGACCGCTGATGATTGCCGATCTGCCTTCGACTTTAATATTGGCATTCATCCTCCTAAGCTCGTCGATATGCTTGAAGCGGGCGCCATAAATCGTATCTGTCACGACACTTGAGCCTCTGCCCTTGTCAGCAGCGCTGTGAATGGCTGCTGCAAATCGGTTGGGAAACCAGGGTAAACAAGCGTCTTAATATCGATTGCTTTATATCGCTCTGTTGGCGCGACAAAGATTTGCTCGTCACTTGCTTCAATTATGGCACCCATTTCCTTCAGCTTGGCCACAAGTGACTCAATATGCTGAGGAATGACATTATCTATTGTTACACCTTCACCAATGGCAGCGAAGAATCAGGTATGTCCCTGCTTCGATGCGGTCAGGAATGATCGTATGACGGCAGCCGTGAAGCTCGTCGACACCATCGATACGTATGACATCTGTACCCGCCCCTTTGATTTTTGCTCCCATATTTGAGAGCAAGGTCGCTACATCAATGATTTCCGGCTCTTTTGCCGCATTTTCAATGATTGTGCGCCCTTTTGCACGGACAGCGGCAAGCATGATGTTGATTGTTGCCCCAACACTTACGACGTCAAGATAAATCTTGGCACCGCGTAGCTCGTCAGCACGCAGGTAAATAGCTCCCTGTTCGTTTGTCACGCTGGCTCCAAGCGCTTCGAATCCTTTTATATGCTGGTCAATCGGCCTTGGGCCCAAATGGCAGCCGCCCGGCAGTCCGATGACAGCCTTTTTAAAACGGCCCAGCATCGCTCCCATTAAATAATATGAAGCTCGCAGCTTTTTCACTTTTCCATTCGGCAAAGGCATGGAAATCATGGAAGACGGATCTACCGTCATTTCATTGTTCGAGAATTCAACAGAACCGCCGATCTCCTCCATCAAGTCCTTGAGCATATGAACGTCGGAAATATCCGGCAAACCTTCAATGGTCACAGGCGATTCAGCTAAAATCGTTGCTGGGATCAAGGCCACTGCGCTGTTTTTCGCACCGCTGACCCGAACAGTCCCTTTTAAAGGATAGCCGCCTGCAATCTTAAGCTTTTCCATTTTTGACTCCCTTCTAAGCCGTGATGTATTAAGGTCAAGCTGGAGATGCAAACTTTTTTACAGCTAAGACCGATATAGGCTCCACTTAGATTTGATTACCGAAATCGATAAGGAACATTCTTCCATTAAAAATACTCAGATTCCGAGAGTTTCTATTCCTTTAGTTTACACGATATTCCCAAATTCATGTAATAAAATGCAAGAAAGTTTAAATTGGATAAAACTTCCTAATAGGAGATGGTCTCAGTTGGCCGAGACCACCTCTGTGTATAAACCTGTTAATTCCTACCATTCGCTGAGCGGCTGAAATCTTTAACCCATTTTAAAAAAGTGACTCTCCGAGATCTGTCGTTGATTTCCGTTCCAGGCGCTTCGCTTTCCGCAGGAGTCTGCGCGCCTTCCACTCCAATCAACTGGATTTAAAATCTTTAGTTTGTTTTTCCCAATTCTTAAACAAGGAACAAATTACTGTCCGCGTGATTCCCAGTCTTTTAGGAATGCTTCGATTCCTTTGTCTGTTAGTGGGTGGTTGAACATTTGCTGGATAACTTTGTATGGTACGGTTGCGATATGTGCTCCTCTTAGGGCTGCGTCTGTTACGTGCTGTGGATGGCGGATGGACGCGGCGATGATTTCTGTGTCGATTCCGTGGATTGTGAAGATATCGGCAATCGTCGAAATCAAGTCTAGTCCGTTATGGCCAATGTCATCCAGGCGGCCAAGGAATGGGGAAACGTATGTAGCTCCTGCTCTTGCTGCCAGCAAAGCCTGGTTTGCACTGAAGACCAATGTTACGTTCGTCTTGATTCCATCTTTCGAGAATACAGAAACGGCCTTTAACCCTTCTGGGGTCATTGGAACTTTGATCGTGATGTTAGGAGCGATTGCTGCTAACTCTTTTCCCTCTTTGACCATGCCTTCTGCGTCAAGAGCGATGACTTCTGCGCTGACGGAACCAGGAACCAATTCAGTGATTTCCTTCAAGCGATCTTCAAACTTCACATTCTTTTCTTTTGCAACGAGCGATGGGTTTGTTGTGACACCGGATAAAATCCCAAGAGTGTAGGCCTCGCGAATTTCTTCCATATTTGCAGTATCGATAAAAAACTTCATTTGTAAACGCCTCCAGTCGACATAATTTTCAGTCTGATATAAATGGACAAAAACGCCTTATTGTAAGGCGGTTTTAATTATAACAAAATTTTAATGCGATTACGCTTTATTAGAAGAACCGAATTCGCGCATTTTGCCGATTACAGTTTCTCTGATTGCGTCACGAGCTGGTCCAAGGTATTTACGTGATCGTACTCTTCCGGCTTAGCAGCAAGTGTTTCACGAACTACTTTAGCAGAAGCAATTTGGTTTTCAGTGTTAACGTTGATTTTAGCTGTTCCAAAAGAGATGGACTTCTGGATATCTTTTGTAGGGATTCCAGTTCCGCCGTGCAACACTAATGGTACGCCAGCAGTTTTGTTGATTTCTTCCATTTCCTTGAAGCCAAGGTTCGGTTCGCCTTTGTAAGGGCCGTGAACAGATCCTAGTGCTGGAGCAAGGCAGTCGATGCCAGTGCGCTGAACAAGTTCTTCACACTCTTTAGGGTCAGCATAGATAACGCCAGCAGCAACGACATCATCTTCCTGTCCGCCAACTACTCCCAATTCAGCTTCAACAGAAACACCTTTTGAATGAGCGTATTCTACCACTTTTGAAGTGATTTCAACGTTCTCTTCGAAAGGACCGTGTGAAGCATCAATCATGACAGATGTGAAACCTGCATCGATTGCTTCTTTACATTTATCAAAGCTTGAACCATGGTCTAAGTGGATTGCGACAGGAACTGTTGTTTTGTAGTCCTCCATCAATCCTTCTACCATTTTCACTACTGTTTTGAAGCCGCCCATGTAACGTGCAGCACCTTCGGAAACACCAAGGATAACTGGTGATTTTTCAGCTTCTGCAGCCTGAAGGATCGCTTGAGTAAATTCAAGGTTATTTAAGTTGAATTGCCCAACTGCGTAGCCTTCCGCATTCGCTTTTTTCAGCATTTCAGTCATTGAAACTAAAGGCATATCTTTTCCTCCTTCGTTATGATCGATTTTCATTTTGACAATGCTGCCATTTTAAAGGTTTTCCTTCTCTGCTTTTGATTATGTACCGAGATGGCATTCATCAAAACGAAATGATCCTGTGGAATTCATAAGTATCATACCAGAAGAAAATAAGAATTGCCATTGTTCAAGCCTTGTTTTTGCAAGTGTCATAAAAATGCTATAAAGCAAGCGTTACCAATAATTTAACTAGTCTGTAAACTTTGGTTTTACCTGCTTTTAAAAAGGAAATGCCCTCCGAAAATGCGAGAGGACATTTCTATGTAATCTGTTTTTGATTAAGCTCTTTACTCAAACTTTGTTGGTATTGACTACAAAATTGGATGAATTGCCTATATTCCTTCGTGAATTGACGCATCTTATGAGAAAAGAGTATGAAAACTTAATACCGACCTGCAAAATGGGTATATATTACGTTTCAACAACAATCTTTACGAAAACAGCCTTTAATTAAGAAACGGTTTGCGAGTATTTTTTAACTGCTGCGCGGATGTCATCAATATCAAATGGTTTTGCGAAGTGGGTCAGCGCACCCAGATCCATTGCTTCCTGGATCATATCAAGCTCGCCGTAAGCGGTCATGATGATGACGCGGATTTCGGGATCGATCACTTTCATTCTTTTTAAAATTTCAATTCCATCCATACCAGGGATCTTCATGTCCAAAAGTACTAGATCTGGTGGATGCTTTTTAACGATATCCAGGGCCTGGACGCCATTTGCAGCTTGAAATGTTTGATAACCTTCTTTTTGCAGCACTTCATTAAGTAGAATTCTGATGCCAAACTGATCGTCTACAATTAGTATTTTTTCTTTCATGCCGCCTCTTCCCCCTAATAAATGTAGTATATTGTTAAATGTGTTTGTCCAGGAAATGGTTTCGTCTTATCCCCATTTACACAATTCGTTAAAAAGCTTGAAATTCCTCCCATATTTTCAAACTTATTTTTCGACAGATGCTTTTTCATTCCCATTGTAGTACTTTATAATCAGTATTGGCAAAAACGGAGGTGCTGCTGTTATGTTAAAAATGTTTTCGACACAGCTGACAGGTTTGTTCAACAGACTTCAGGAAAAAGAAGATTTCTCAATTGAGGACGGAGCGCGGCTGCTTGCACAAGCTGCAGCTGGCGAGGGAACTGTTTATATTTTCGGTATCAAGGAGATGCAGGCGGTAGCCCTTGAGGCAGTTTATGGCGAGGAACCTTTGCAATCTGCTGCGATTTTAACAGAGGACGTCGAGCTCGAGGCTGCCGACCGAGTTCTGCTTGTAAGCCGATATGCAGACGACGAAGAGGCTGTCGGAGCAGCGCGCGATTTACAGGAAAAAGAAATACCGTTCGTATCCATCTCCACTGTCCGCGGTGAAAATGAAGTTGCAGGCCTGGATACTATGGCTGACGTGCACATAGATTTGAGATTGAAAAAAGGACTCCTTCCTGACGAACTGGGCAACAGAGTCGGCTATCCCACTTCCCTCGTCGCATTATACATTTACTTCGGGTTGAAATTTACGATTGAGGAAATTTTAGAGGAGTACTAACTGAGGAATTTTCCTAATCAAAAGAAATACAAGCTCTTTTTAAAATTCTCTATAAACACAAAAAAGCCGGTGAAATTTCACTGGCTTTTTTGCTATTTCCCGCCTATTTCTTACTTGCCTTGATTGATGCTTCAATAAAGTCCCTGAACAATGGCTGCGGGCGTGTTGGTCTTGATGTAAATTCCGGATGGAACTGGGATGCAAGGAACCATGGGTGATCTTTAAGCTCGATAATTTCAACTAAACGGCCATCCGGGCTTGTCCCAGAGAAGATGAATCCTTCTTTTTCCATTGCCTGGCGGTATTCATTGTTGAACTCGTAACGGTGGCGGTGGCGCTCATAGATCAAATCGTCGTTGTAAGCAGCGAAGGCTTTCGTATCTTCACCAAGCTTACATGGGTATAGTCCAAGACGCAGAGTACCGCCTAGATCTTCGATGTCCTTCTGTTCTGGAAGAAGGTCGATGATCGGGTATGGCGTGCCTGGCATGATTTCCGCAGAGTGAGCGTCTTTCAAGCCAAGTACGTGGCGTGCAAATTCAACGGATGCAAGCTGCATGCCAAGGCAAATACCGAAGAACGGCACTTTGTTCTCACGAGCGTACTTGGTCGCAAGGATCTTCCCTTCGATACCGCGGTCGCCGAATCCGCCTGGAACCAGGATGCCATCTACGTCATTTAGCAATTCAACGACATTTTCTTCTGTCACTTCCTCAGAGTTGACCCACTTAATTTCAATTTCACTGTCAAATGCGTATCCAGCATGCTTCAATGATTCAACTACTGAAATGTAAGCGTCTTGAAGCTCAACATATTTACCAACAAGAGCAATTCTGGTTTTACCTGAAAGATGCGAAACTTTTTCAACTAGCGCATTCCATTCTGTCATGTCCGCTTCGCCGCAATCTAGCTTGAAGTGGTCGCATACGAGCTGATCCATCTTCTGGTCCTGCAACGCAAGCGGGATTGAATATAATGTATCCGCATCTGCCGCTTCGATTACCGCTTCCTTATCGATGTCACAGAAAAGGGCAATCTTGTCCTTCATTTCCTGTGAAATCGGCATTTCTGTACGAAGAACGATGATGTTTGGCTGGATGCCAAGGCTTCGAAGTTCTTTTACGCTGTGCTGAGTCGGCTTCGTCTTCATTTCACCTGCAGCTTTGATGTATGGAACAAGAGTACAGTGGATGTACATGACATTGTCACGGCCAACGTCGTTCTTGATCTGGCGGATTGCTTCAAGGAACGGCAATGATTCGATGTCCCCTACTGTACCGCCGATTTCTGTGATGACAACGTCTGCCCCTGTTGCTTTTCCTGCACGGAACGCGGTCTTTGATTTCATTCGTGATATGCGGGATAACCTGTACTGTTCCGCCCAGGTAGTCACCGCGGCGTTCTTTTTTCAGGACAGTCGAATAAATTTTTCCTGTCGTCACGTTTGAGTACTTATTAAGGTTAATATCGATGAAACGCTCGTAGTGGCCAAGGTCCAGATCCGTTTCAGCACCATCGTCTGTAACGAATACTTCACCATGCTGGTAAGGGCTCATTGTCCCAGGATCCACGTTGATGTATGGATCGAATTTCTGAATTGTTACATTCATACCCCTGTTTTTCAGCAATCTGCCAAGGGATGCTGCCGTGATTCCCTTACCTAATGACGAAACTACGCCGCCTGTCACAAAAATATACTTTGCCATTTGTGTAATCCCCCTCATCAAACAGTTTGTACAATATGTACCTGTTTAATTGATTTATAAGTAAAATTTTTAACTATTTCATCGGTCTGCATTACATCCATGCAAACCTATTTCGCCGGGGGTTTTCAACAATCTGCACAAAATAAAAAAACGCCCCGCATACAAAGTATGGGGAGCGTTTTGTAGCTGTTTTACATAATCGTCCTTTTTTAAGGAGCCCAAAAAGTATTCTACAGCCGGTCCTGGTAAAAGTCAAGCTGTTAATTACAGTTCTTCGTCCTCGTCTTCCATGTCTTCTTCTTCAAGTGGAAGATCTTCTTCTTCGTCTTCTAACAACTCATCGTCGTCGTCGAAGTCATCAGTGTCTTCAAGATCCTCATCGAAGTCATCATCATCATCATCATCATCATCATCATCATCATCGTCATCATCATCGAGATCATCATCGTCATCAAACTCCTCGATGTCATCATCGAAGTCCAGATCTTCCTCATCGATTTCATCGAATTCGTCAAGATCAATGTCATCCTCATCGACAGCTTTCTTAGCCTTCTTCTTCTTCGGCTTGACTGCCGTGACATTATCTTCTTCAATTTGGTCAACTGGATACCAAACGCGCAGTCCCCAGCGGCCTTCACCCTGGGACATGAAACGACCATCTATGTTTATATCTGTATAGAACTGAACCATTTTTTCAGTCACTACGGCCTCGTTCAATTTCATGACCTTCTTGATCTCTGCCATAAGGTCTTGGAATGTAATAGCCTGCTTTTTCTCTTTTAAAATTTCATAGGCAACTTCAATCAGTGACATTTCTTGAAGCTCTTCTTTTGAGTATTGATTTAAACTCAATTTTTGCACTTCCTTTCTCTATTCCAGGCCTTACCCGGCCTTGCGTCCGAAAACAAGGAAAATATCCCAGAATGCATATTCTACATTATAAACAGATTTTAAACCTTTATGCCAGTTTTATCTGTCCTTTTCTCGCCTTTTTTCACTTTCATTATCCGCTTTCCTGCTGTCATTCCTTTTTCTCTTTTTAAGCTGGGCATAAGCCATGAAAAAGAAGGCAATCGAAAGAATGAAAAAAGATATAGCCCCCAGCTGTCGCTGGTAAAGATAATACATGGCTGCAACTGCTATAACAGCCCCTGCCGTTAATAACACCGATCTCACAAATTTCACATCCTGAAGTAGGTCGTATGTATTAGCTGATATCTAGATTATATAAGATTATTTGGTAAAAGATATGAAAAATTCTATAAAAGTTGTTTTTGAACCAAATGTCATCTTATATTCGTGCTCTCTTCATAGAAGCTGATTCATAGCTATTAATGATTATTAATAGGTTAATGCTAGTTTACGAAAAGAGCATAACAAAATGCAAGATGCTTATAGTTTTCCTACAAGCCACCTTGCCCATTCTAGATCCATTGCCAAAAAGCTCTGATGCCACGTCCTACCTTTATACACCGTCGCTTTTGTTTTTAAACAATATCACTTTTTTTATTCTTAAATTTAATAAGTTGATATCCACTCCAGGATGCTTCGCTTTCCGCGGGGCGTGCGGTGAGCCTCCTCAGCGCTAAAGCGCCTGCGGGGTCTCACCTGTCCCGCTGATCCCGCAGGAGTCTCGCATCTTCCGTTCCAATCAACTTATTTATTAAAAATTCATTTTTAAACATTAATCTTTGGGATCAGTCTTAACCTACATTTGCTGTTTCCACTACAACCAATTTTACAATTGACCATTAGCTTTTATTACATATTCCTGCGGAACTGGCCGCCTACTTCGTATAGTGCCCGGGTAATTTGGCCAAGGCTCGCATATTTTACGGTTTCCATCAGTTCTGCAAAAATATTGCCTCCGCTGACCGCTGTCTCTTTCAGGCGATTGAGTGCTTCTTCGGTTTGATCCTTGTTTTTGCCTTTGAAGGATTCAAGGTTGCTGATCTGGGTTTCTTTTTCTTCTTTCGTCGCACGCGCAAGTTCCATCTTGTCGATTTCTTCCTCGGATGGAGGATTTGGATTCAGGTAGGTGTTCACACCGATGATCGGCAGCTCCCCTGAATGCTTCTTCATCTCGTAGTACATCGACTCATCCTGGATTTTTCCGCGCTGGTATTGTGTTTCCATCGCACCAAGGACGCCGCCGCGATCATTGATCCGTTCAAATTCCTGAAGGACTGCTTCTTCTACTAAATCAGTCAGCTCTTCAATGATGAATGCGCCCTGGAGCGGATTCTCGTTCTTCGTCAATCCGTGTTCCTTCGTGATAATCATCTGGATGGCCATCGCACGGCGAACAGATTCTTCCGTCGGTGTTGTGATTGCTTCGTCATAAGCATTTGTATGAAGCGAGTTACAGTTATCATGCAATGCCATTAACGCCTGAAGCGTCGTACGGATATCGTTGAAGTCGATTTCCTGTGCGTGAAGTGAACGTCCAGATGTCTGGATATGATACTTCAGCTTCTGGCTTCGCTCATTTGCGCCGTATTTGTTCTTCATGACTGTCGCCCAGATGCGGCGGGCAACTCGGCCAATCACGGAGTACTCAGGATCAAGGCCGTTTGAGAAGAAGAAGCTCAGGTTTGGCGCAAAATCATCGATGTTCATGCCTCTGCTCAAATAGTATTCAACATACGTGAAGCCATTTGACAGTGTGAATGCGAGCTGGGAAATCGGATTCGCTCCGGCTTCCGCAATATGGTAGCCGGAAATCGAAACAGAATAGTAGTTTCGAACCTTCTCATCGATAAAATATTGCTGGATGTCGCCCATCATTCTTAGCGCGAATTCAGTAGAGAAGATACAAGTATTCTGTCCCTGGTCTTCTTTTAAAATATCTGCCTGAACAGTTCCGCGGACTGTCTGCAGCGTCATTTCCTTCACTTGCGCAATCTCTTCATCATTCAGCTTGCGGCCAAGCTCAGATTCCTTCTTTTGTACCTGCTGTTCAATCGCTGTGTTCATGAACATTGCCAGGATGATCGGCGCCGGTCCGTTGATCGTCATCGACACGGATGTCGACGGATGGCAAAGGTCAAATCCTGCATACAGCTTTTTCATATCATCAAGCGAACAAACGCTGACACCGCTCTCACCGACCTTACCGTAAATATCCGGACGGTAATCAGGATCTTCACCGTATAAAGTAACAGAGTCAAAAGCCGTGCTCAAACGCTTTGCATTGTCGTCTTTGGACAGGTAATGGAAGCGGCGATTCGTCCGTTCCGGTGTCCCTTCACCAGCAAACTGGCGCTTTGGATCCTCACCTTCGCGCTTGAACGGGAAAACACCCGCAGTATACGGGAAACTTCCTGGTACGTTCTCAAGGTACACCCAGCGTAAAATCTCGCCGTAATCCTTGTACTTTGGCAATGCCACTTTAGGGATGCTTAAACCTGAAAGGCTCTTAGTTCTTAGCTCAGTGACAATTTCCTTATCGCGAATCTTCGTTACGAACTGGTCAGCACTGTACTTTTCTTTCAATGCTTCCCAGTTTTCGATGATATGTTTCGATTCTGGCGTCAGCTTTTTTTCTACTTCTTCCTTTAACAGTTGGAGAGAAGATAGCACTTCGCTGTTACTTCCACTTTCTTTTACAGCCTCTATCGTTCCTTCTAACTGGAACAATCTGCGTGCAAGGTCTGCCTGCTCTGCAGCATGCTTATGATAGCCGCGGACCGTTTCGGATATTTCACGCAGGTAATAGCGACGGTCATTGGGGATGATGACATTCTGTTTTTCAACTACTGCGTTTGTAGAGAAAGATGTCGTCCAATTCGCCCCTGCTTTTTCATTGATTTTATTGACCAAAGCTGCAAAAAGTGCATTTGTGCCCGGGTCGTTGAATTGGCTGGCGATTGTGCCGTACACAGGCATTTCGTCCAGTTCTTTGTCCCAGAACAGATGGCTGCGCTGATACTGCTTTTGCACCTGGCGCTTAGCGTCCTCAGATCCTTTGCGCTCGAATTTATTGATGACAATCAAATCTGCATAATCAATCATGTCGATTTTTTCAAGCTGTGATGGTGCTCCGAACTCGCTAGTCATGACGTACATCGAAACATCGCACACATCGGTGATTCCAGCATTGCCCTGTCCGATTCCGCTTGTTTCGACGATGACCAGGTCAAAGCCTGCTGCTTTTACAACTTCGATCGCATCTTTAATTGCCAGCGATAATTCTGACCTGGATTGTCTTGTCGCAAGGCTTCGCATATAAACGCGTGGAGAGAAGATCGCGTTCATGCGGATGCGGTCACCGAGAAGTGCGCCGCCTGTTTTTTGTTTGGTCGGGTCGACTGATAAAATCGCTACCCGTTTTTCAGGAATCTCATTGATGAATCTTCTGATCAATTCGTCGGTCAACGAGCTTTTTCCCGCTCCGCCTGTACCGGTGATACCGACAACCGGAACGGATTTTGACAAAGTTTTTACTTTTTCCATCAGCGTTTCAACAGCAGCTGCTGTTTCCTTTTCCGAACCGACATGCTGTTCAGCAATTGTGATCAGTTTGGCAACCGCATTCGGGTCTCCAGCCTCAAGCTTTTCGATCTCCTCGATACCTTCTGGAGTTACCGTCGGGAAATCACATTCCTTGATCATTTGCTCGATCATGCCGTTAAGGCCATATTTCCGGCCATCTTCTGGAGAAAAAATCCGGGCAATACCGTATTCATGAAGCTCTTTTATTTCCCGAGGAATGATAACCCCGCCGCCACCGCCGTAAATTCGGATGTGGGAAGCGCCTTTTTCCTTTAAAAGATCATACATATACTTGAAATATTCGACGTGTCCGCCCTGGTAGGAAGAAATGGCGATCCCCTGCGCATCTTCCTGAATTGCGGCATTCACAACCTCTTCAACGGAGCGGTTATGGCCAAGGTGGATGACCTCAGCGCCCATTGATTGGAGAATCCTTCTCATAATGTTGATTGAGGCATCGTGGCCGTCAAACAAACTTGAAGCTGTCACAAAGCGAATATGGTTTTTTGGCTTATACGTTTCCGGCATACTCATTTTGTTCCCCCCGTTCTTAATTTCATTTCCGACCCCTTGATCCCCTTGAAAAGCAATTCAGTTTGCAGTTCAGTATACTCTTCGAGAGTGTATATTTTTTGCAGCGCCCAGCGGCGGAATCCCCACATCTGCCCCTGGACGAAAATATCATGGGCAATGATCTTGACGTGCTTCTCATCCAAATCAAGCTCTCCATTTTCGACGCAGTGCTGGATGACAACCTCGAACATCCCCACCATTTCAATCTCTTTTTTCAGCACGTAAGGAAGGGCATCCTTTGTCAGCGACTTTACCTCCTGATACATGACGAGCACTTCGTCCTGCAGGTCGTCCATGACCTTGAAGTAATTCGCAATCCCTACCTTCAGGCTCTCAAGCGTCCCCTGATTGGTGTCGAGATTTTCCTGAAGGCGATCGCGAACTTCGTCATAGATGCTGTCGCAGACAAGATAGAGCACATCTTCCTTCGTCCGGATATATTCATAAAGGGTACCGATGCTAAAGCCTGAAGCCCGGGCAATCTCTCTGGTCGTGGTGCGGTGGAAGCCCTTCTGCTTGAAAAGGGTTACGGCTCCTTTGATCATCTGGTCGCGCCTTTTTTTCACAAGTCGCTCATCTTTTACCGACGCCTGCACTTCTCGCTTTTTCATCAACATCTACCCGCCTTGTTATTTCGTCAGCATCCTGGAGATAACAAGACGCTGGATTTCCTGTGTTCCTTCATAGATTTGTGTGATTTTCGCGTCGCGCATGAAGCGTTCAACCGGATAATCCTTCGTGTATCCGTAGCCTCCGAATACCTGTACTGCTTCAGTTGTCACTTTCATCGCTGTGTCGCCGGCAAACAATTTGGACATCGCAGACTCCTTGCCATACGGAAGACCTTCAGACTCCAGCCATGCCGCCTGGTAGGTTAATAGTCTTGAAGCCTCGACAGATGTAGCCATGTCCGCAAGCTTGAAGCCGATTCCCTGGTTAGCCGCAATTGGCTTGCCGAACTGCTGGCGTTCTTTTGCATAATCTACTGCAGCATCAAGCGCACCCTGTGCGATTCCGACAGCCTGTGCCGCGATTCCATTACGGCCGCCATCAAGCGTCATCATTGCAATTTTGAATCCTTCGCCAACTTCACCAAGGATGTTTTCCTTTGGAACACGGCAATCTTCAAAGATGATTTCCGTTGTAGGAGATGAACGGATGCCGAGCTTTTTCTCCTTCTTGCCGACTGAGAATCCAGGGAAGTCGCTTTCCACGATGAACGCAGTCGTTCCCTTATGTTTGCTTGACGGGTCAGTCAAAGCGAATACAACATAGATATCCGCTACACCGCCGTTTGTGATGAAGATTTTCGAACCATTCAGCACGTAATGGTCGCCATCTTCCTTCGCTGTCGTTCTCATCGCACCCGCATCTGAACCGCTTCCTGCTCAGTCAGGCCGTATGCACCGATGCTTTTGCCCTCAGCCATTGGACGCAAGTATTTTTGCTTCTGCTCTTCGCTGCCGAACTTGAAGATTGGCCATCCAGCAAGTGATGTATGTGCTGAAAGCATTACGCCAGTGGACGCACAAACACGGGACAATTCTTCAACCGCGATGCAGTATGCAAGATAGTCTGAGCCAATTCCGCCGTACTCTTCAGGCCATGGAATACCAGTCAGGCCAAGTTCAGCCATCTTGTCAAAAATCTCGCGGTCAAAGCGTTCCTCTTCATCACGCTCTGCAGCTGTCGGAGCCACTTCATTCCTGGCAAAATCGCGGACCATTTTTCGGATCATTTCATGTTCCTCGGATAATCGAAAATTCATTTTTGTTTCCTCCGTTACTGTTTATTTGATTAAGTTATACTGGATTTTCTTGAAGGCTTTAAAACTTTCACACCCAAACCTGTCATGACTCCGGGCTTTTCTTGCCAACGATGACCTTTTTTCACTACTCAGCAGGATGGGAGGCAAAGTTTTTTGTTTTTATAGTTGCTTACTAATAACAATCCTCTGAATCTCACTAGTTCCTTCGTAAATCTCGGTTACTTTGGCATCGCGGAAGTAGCGTTCGACTGGGTATTCTTTTGTATAGCCGTAGCCGCCGAATACCTGGATTGCTTCTGTGGTGACTTCTACTGCTGTGCGTGATGTGAAAAGCTTTGCCATGGAGGCTTCGATTCCGCATATTTGGCCCTCTGAGCGCAGCTGGGCAGCGCGATAGATTAATAGTTTCGCAGCTTCGACGGATGTTGCCATGTCTGCCAGCTTGAAGCCGACACCTTGCTGGGCAGCGATTGGCTTGCCGAACTGGACTCTTTCTTTTGCGTAGTCAGTCGCCGCTTCCAATGCAGCTTCGGCAATTCCAAGAGCCTGTGCGGCGATGCCGATGCGTCCGGAGTCAAGATTGCTCATTGCGATTTTGAACCCTTCGCCTTCCTGGCCAAGCAAGTTTTCTTCTGGCACCTTCATATCCTCGAATGTCAGCTGGACCGTGCGAGAACCGTAAAGTCCCATTTTGTGCTCATCCTTGCCGACGATGAAGCCCGGGGTATCTTTTTCGACGATAAAAGCGGAAACGCCTTTTGGACCTGCCTCGGGATTAGTGGAAGCAAACACGATGTACACATCTGCTTCTCCGCCGTTCGTGATGAACACCTTCGAGCCGTTCAACACATAGTGTCCATCTTTCTTAACCGCCCTTGTTTTTAGGCTGGCAGCATCTGACCCTGCGCTTGGTTCTGTCAGGCAGAATGCACCGAGATATTCGCCTGCAGCAAGTTTATGCACATACTTTCTCTTCTGCTCTTCTGTTCCAAAGTACAGAATTGGATTCGTTCCGACCGAAGTATGGACAGATAGGATGACGCCAACTGTGGCGCTGACCTTTGAGATTTCATGAATCGCAATGATATAGGAGATAAAATCCATCTCCGATCCGCCATACTCTTCAGGAACCGGGATTCCCATCAAGCCAAGCTCACCCATCTTCTTTAAAATCTCCCTCGGAAACTCGCCCTCTTCCATTTTTTCAACAAATGGAGCGATTTCGGTTTGCGCGAAATCCCGCACCATTTTGCGCATCATTTCCTGCTCTTCTGTAAATCTCAGATTCATTGTTGACCCTCCCCGCGTCCAGACAAAAAATTTATGTAAGGACGGATTCACGAAAAATAACTACTCGTATGTGTAGAAACCGCGGCCTGATTTTTTGCCTAACCAGCCTGCTTTTACATATTTTCTTAACAACGGGCAAGGGCGGTATTTGTCATCGCCAAAGCCTTCGTGAAGTGTTTCCATGATGTAGAGGCAGGTATCAAGGCCGATGAAGTCTGCAAGTGTCAGCGGTCCCATTGGGTGGTTCATACCTAGCTTCATGACTTCGTCGATTGCTTCCTTGGTCGCTACTCCCTCATACAGTGTGTAAATCGCTTCATTGATCATCGGCATCAGGATGCGGTTTGAAACGAAGCCTGGGAAGTCGTTCACTTCAACTGGTACTTTTTCCAATGTTTTTGTGATGTCTTCGATTGTTTGGTAGACTTCATCTGCAGTCGCCAGCCCGCGGATGATTTCAACGAGCTTCATCACCGGCACTGGATTCATGAAGTGCATGCCGATTACTTTTTCCGGACGCTTTGTTGCTGCGGCGATTTCGGTGATCGGTAAGGATGATGTATTGGAAGCAAGGATTGCGTGTTCAGGTGCAATTTCATCAAGCTGGGCAAAGATTTTCGCCTTGATATCCATGTTCTCGACAGCAGCTTCAACGACAAGGTCGACGTTCTTTGCGTCCTGAAGGTCTGTGGAAGAAGTGATTCTGTTAACAACTTCATCAAGCTGCTCGGAAGTCATCCGCCCTTTGTCCACCTGACGGTTAAGGTTTTTCTTGATGCCGGCCAGACCGCGTTCTATAAATTCTGGCTTCAGGTCATTCAAAAACACATCATATCCTGCCTGTGCACATACTTGGGCAATGCCTGATCCCATTTGTCCTGCGCCGATTACCATGATTTTATTTACACTCATTCTATCTCCTCCTATAAAAATCATATCAAGGAAGGGCAGCTCTCATTGCCCTCCCGTCTATTATCAAAATCCTTATTGCTTAGGAACCTCAATCATCACTGCGTCTCCCTGGCCTCCGCCTGAGCAGATCGCCGCAATGCCGACCCCGCCGCCGCGGCGCTTCAGTTCATGCATCAAAGTGAGGATGATGCGTGCCCCACTTGCGCCGATAGGGTGGCCAAGGGCAACCGCACCGCCGTTCACATTGACTTTTTCCGGATCAAGGTTCGCAATGCGTCCACTCGTCAATGCGACTGCAGCAAAAGCTTCGTTGATTTCAAATAGATCAATTTCTTCCAGCGACTTGCCGGTCTTTTTCAATAACTCATTGATGACAATCCCAGGTGTCTTCGGGAAGTCCTTCGCTTCTGTTGCGATGGCTGCGTGCGCAAGGATGACCGCCTGCGGTGTCCTGCCTTCACGCTGTGCGCGCTCTTCGCTCATCAGCACGAGGGCCGCCGCGCCATCATTGATTCCCGGTGCATTGCCGGCAGTAATCGTGCCATCCGAGTTGAAAACCGGTCCCAACTTAGCCAGTTTTTCAACTGATGTATCCTTCCTTGGCGCTTCGTCATGCTGGACCAAAATTGGGTCGCCCTTCCGCTGTGGCACCTCAACCGGAACGATTTCCTCCGCAAGCTTTCCTGATTCAATTGCTTCAATCGCCCTCTGGTGACTGCGATATGACCACTCATCCTGCTCCTCACGGCTGATTTCATATTCTTTCGCTACTTCATTTCCGTAAGTGCCCATGTGGACTCCTTTGAAGCTGCAAGTTAATCCATCATGGATCATCAAATCCTTCACCTGGCCGTCGCCCATTCTTAATCCCCAGCGTGCTTTTGGAAGAATGTAAGGCGCGTTGCTCATTGACTCCATTCCGCCGGCAACGATGACTTCTTCGTCTCCCGCACGGATGATCTGGTCACCTAGCGTCAAGCTGCGCATGCCTGATGCACAAACCTTATTGATTGTTTCCGTTTTTACTTCCCACGGGATTCCAGCTTCTCTTGCAGCCTGGCGTGAAGGGAGCTGTCCCTGGCCTCCCTGCAGCACAGTGCCAAGAATGACCTCGCCTATTTCTTCAGGCTTTACTTCCGCGCGTGCCATCGCTTCTTTTACAGCGATTCCGCCAAGCTGGCTGGCCGTGAATCCGCTCAAAGCTCCGCCAAGCTTGCCAAATGGTGTTCTAGCTCCTGCTAAAATGACTGTCTTTCCCATTGCCATCTCTCCCTTTCAATCTATTAATTTTGGAAAATGAAAAATAAATCTAAATCCAGTCTTTTTTGATTGACTGAACGCTCGCTCGAAACTGGTCCAAGAACAAAAAGCGCAAGCGCCTCGCTCAGCCCCGACAAGCGCTGGAGCTGGATTAAGAAAACCTGGATAGTTATCCACATTGAAAATATTTTATAATTTCCTATTAAA
>NZ_BAUW01000046.1 GCF_000517385.1 Mesobacillus boroniphilus JCM 21738
CTTGCGCTATTTGTTCTGCGATCTAAAAAGAAGCGAAATTTCAACTTGATATTTCCGTAACCAACTTTTTTTGCATGAAGTTCACCACTTCGTCAATTCCAACGATAACTTTTGCCGAAAGACCACGAAAGATTGTACATTCTGTTGAAATCGGCTAACATATGAGTATATGAATGTTTCGGATATATCCAGGGGTGATATTAATGAATAAAGGACAGCGCCATATAAAAATTCGTGAGTTAATCGCGAGTAAAGATATCGAGACGCAGGATGAACTCGTCGATCGATTGAAAGCTGCCGGTTTTAACGTTACACAGGCGACAGTTTCACGTGATATCAAGGAGCTCCATCTTGTAAAGGTTCCTTTGATTGATGGCAGATACAAATACAGTCTTCCTGCCGATCAGCGTTTCAATCCATTGCAAAAATTAAAAAGGTCGTTAATGGATGCTTTCATCCGGATTGACCAGGCAGGCCATCTTTTAGTAATGAAAACACTTCCAGGCAATGCCAATGCGATCGGGGCACTGATTGATAATCTCGATTGGGAAGATATTCTTGGCACGATTTGTGGAGACGATACCATCTTGATTATTTGCCGGACTCCAGAGGATACTGAGCTAGTCACAAATCGTTTTCTCGAAATGCTGTAAATGAGGTGACGTTTGCTTGTTAAATGAATTATCGATACGAAATTTCGCAATAATTGAATCATTATCCGTTTCTTTTAATAAAGGTCTTACCGTACTCACGGGTGAAACAGGGGCAGGGAAATCGATCATTATTGATGCCATCCACCTGCTCGTGGGCGGAAGGGGTTCAGCAGAATTTGTCCGCCATGGCGAAGATAAAGCTGAAATTGAAGGTTTATTCCATCTGGAAGGCGAAAATCATCCGAGTTATGGAAAAGCAGCAGAGTTTGGCATTGAAATTGAAGATGCATGATTGTCTTAAGAAGAGATATTTCGGCTAGCGGAAAAAGTGTCTGCCGAATTAATGGCAAACTTGTCACGATCGCAGTCCTGCGTGAAGTAGGTTCGGCCTTGATTGATATTCATGGTCAGCATGAGCATCAGGAATTGATGGATGAGACGAAGCATATCAATCTGCTTGACCAATTTGGTGCAGATGAAATCCTGCCTGCCCTTCATGAATACCAGCATGTTTTCCGTTCGTTTGAACAAATACAGAAAAAGCTGAAAAGCTTAAGTGAAAATGAACAGCAAATGGCCCACAGACTTGATTTG
Source organism: Mesobacillus boroniphilus JCM 21738 (assembly GCF_000517385.1). Lineage (GTDB taxonomy): Bacteria > Bacillota > Bacilli > Bacillales > Cytobacillaceae > Mesobacillus > Mesobacillus boroniphilus. The sequence continues at coordinate 1,248 of NZ_BAUW01000046.1, forward strand.
ATCCAGTTTCAACATGATGAGATCCTCTCAGCGGATCTTAAGATGAACGAGGATGAGGAGCTTTTTGAAGAGAAGCGCAAGCTTGGCAACTTCGAAAAGATTTACGAGAGCATTCAGACTAGTTATTCAGCTTTGCAGGGTGAGCAAAAGGGACTTGACTGGATTGGTTTAGTAATGGATAACCTTCAGAATGCGGCCGATCTGGATCCAGACTACAAAAATGTTGCTGACACTGTGGCGAACAGTTTTTATATGCTCGAAGACGCAGCGAGGACTATCAGGAATGAACTTGATTCCCTTGAATATGACCCTCAACGCTTGATTGAAATTGAAGAAAGACTAAATGAAATCAATCAATTGAAGCGTAAATATGGGAAAACGATAGAAGAAATCCTTGAGTATTCCTCAAAAATCGAGGAAGAAATTGAGACGCTGCAAAATAAAGAAGTCCATATTGGGCAGATGGAAAAGGAGCTTGCATCGCTTAAGAAGGATTTGCGCATCGAGGCCAATAACCTGACTCAAACCCGCAGGAAATGGGCGAAAAAACTTACTAAATTAATCCATAAAGAACTTAAAGAGCTGTATATGGAAAAGACGGTATTCGACCTAAGAATCGACGCGGATTCTGGCCACCATTTTCATAAAAACGGCGCAGATAAAGTTGAATTTTATATCTCGACCAATCCAGGTGAACCACTGAAGCCTTTGTCAAAAATTGCATCCGGAGGAGAACTTTCTCGAATCATGCTCGCCCTGAAAAGTATCTTTTCAAAACATCAGGGTGTTACATCAATCATTTTTGATGAAGTGGACACAGGAGTCAGTGGCCGGGTCGCACAATCGATTGCCGAAAAAATCTATAGTGTGTCGACTGGCTCACAGGTTCTGTGCATTTCGCATTTGCCACAAGTCGCCGCGATGGCCGATACCCACCTGTATATCGCAAAGGTCATAAAGAATGGAAGGACAAAAACATCTGTCACTCCACTTTCCTCTTCTGAGAAGGTAAAGGAAATCGTCAGGATGATATCTGGGGTTGAAGTTACGGACCTCACGAAACAGCATGCTGAAGAATTGCTGAAGCTTGCCCAAAATATGAAGTCCGTTACATGAAAAGCTATCCATAATGGGTAGCTTTTTTATTTTTATACAGGTTATAAATGCGGGGAGTCGAGGCAAAATTAAAGATGTAGCCATTTTCGATGTGTGTGGACTAGAAGCGAGGAGAGTGAATGGATTTGAAAAAAGATTTTCTCAGAAAATTTATTGGTGGAATTCTCCTTGTTTCATTAATTGCTTTAGGATTTGCAAAACCAGTACATGAATATTTATCTATTCCGGGAGATATAACATTATTCGAGGGGCAAAAGCTTGATTTCCAGGCAAATGCAGTCCAAGTATCTGCTCCTTTAAAAGACTCAAATATCGCAGTGGACCAAAAAGGTGAAACCTTGTCTTTACAGGCAAAAAGACATGGGAAGGATGAAATGGTCCTTGAACTGGCCGGATTTCCGGTTAAAAAAGTCGATGTCAACGTCTTGAAGGATTTCAAGGTCAGGCCAGGCGGCCAATCAATAGGAGTAAAGCTGAATACGGTTGGTGTCCTTGTGGTCGGGCATCACCAGGTTCAGGCTGATGAAGGTAGAGTGTCACCAGGTGAAAAAGCAGGCATAAAAAAAGGCGACATTATTACAGAAATCAATGGACAGCAAATTGAAAAAATGGCAGACATCAGCCCGTTTGTTAAGCAGGCTGGGGAAGACGGAAAGCCATTGAATGTTGTGATTAAAAGGGAAAATGAAAAAATCAAAACTCAACTCCAGCCAAAAAGAGATGTGAATGAAAACAACTATAAGCTTGGGTTGTATATACGCGATTCAGCTGCAGGAATTGGGACAATGACTTTTTATCACCCTCAGTCAAAGAAATATGGAGCACTGGGTCATGTCATTTCCGACATGGATACGAAGAAGCCAATTGTCGTTGGTGACGGGCAAATCGTAAGATCTACAGTTACTTCGATTGAAAAAGGCGGTAAAGGCAATCCTGGGGAAAAGCTGGCTCGCTTTTCATCTGACCAGGAAGTAATTGGGAATATTAAGAGGAACAGTCCTTTTGGTATCTTCGGCGAACTGAACAAAGATATTTCAAATGGCGTATTTGATAAACCCCTGCCAATTGCTCTTTCACATGAAGTAAAGGAAGGCCCGGCGAAAATCCTCACGGTCGTGAATAATGACGAAGTGAACCTTTTTGATATAGAGATTGTAAGCACCATCCCACAGAAGTTTCCAGCAACAAAAGGGATGGTCATCAAAGTAACCGACCCGGAATTGTTAGAAAAAACAGGTGGAATTGTCCAGGGAATGAGCGGAAGTCCGATCATCCAGGGAGATAAGCTAGTGGGAGCTGTAACCCACGTATTTGTAAATGACCCAACAAGTGGATATGGTGTTCATATAGAATGGATGCTGAATGAAGCAGGCATAGACATTTACGAAAAACCAAGTGAGCAGGCAAGCTAATACAGGAATTCGGCGGCGGCAAATAGCCGCCTTTTCTTTGTGTATAACAATATACAGCCGCCGAATAGGTATGACGGACAGAAATCGAAGAAAATCGTAAAAAAGTGTCCGTCATCAGATGTATGACGGACTGAAATCGAAGAAAATCGTGAAAAAGTGTCCGTCATCAGGGGTATGACGGACAGAAATCGAAGAAAATCGTAAAAAAGTGTCCGTCATCATGAGGAAGACGGACAGAAAAATTACAAAGGTGTTAGCTTACGACGAGCGGGCTCACTGCCAGTGGGAAGAATAATCAGCATAAACTAATAACAACACCCAAATACCAAGATTATTCGACAAATTATCATAAGCTTTTTTTGTCAACTATCGAAATAAGTCGAAAAACAAAGGAAAACGAAGCATTAATAAGAAAATATTACTTTTTTAAGAAAAAATTAAAAATAAGAGGAATTTCTGTTGCATTGTCGAATTAGTCATTTAGAATAGAATTTAAAGAGGATAATGTTTGTGATCATAATTGGATTGAGGAGGAACCAAGTAGTGAACAAAATAAAAGTATGCGTAGTTGATGACAACAGAGAATTAGTAGGTCTTCTTGAGGAATATATTTCCTCTCAGGATGATATGGAGATTGTTGGAGTTGCCCATAATGGCCAGGAATGTTTAGAAATGCTCGAAGATACGGATCCTGATGTCTTGCTTTTGGACATTATTATGCCGCACCTTGATGGGCTAGCGGTCCTGGAGAGACTTCGTGAAATGAAGAAAGGATCATTCCAAATGTAATCATGTTGACTGCGTTTGGCCAGGAAGATGTAACAAAGAAGGCAGTAGACCTTGGGGCATCATATTTCATTCTAAAGCCGTTCGATATGGAGCAACTTGCAGGACATATCCGTCAGGTAAGCGGCAAGGTAAAATCAGTTGCTCGCAAACCATCGTCATCAATCAATTATGGCAGAAATGCGGAACAAAAGCCTAAAAATCTTGATGCAAGCATTACGAGCATCATCCATGAAATTGGCGTCCCGGCACATATTAAAGGTTATATGTACTTGCGTGAGGCCATTTCAATGGTATATAACGATATTGAACTACTTGGCTCGATCACAAAGGTCCTCTATCCAGATATCGCTAAGAAATTCAATACAACGGCAAGCCGTGTAGAACGTGCAATCCGCCATGCGATTGAAGTGGCGTGGAGCAGAGGGAATATTGATTCCATTTCCTCGCTGTTTGGATATACTGTTTCGATGTCAAAGGCAAAGCCGACAAATTCCGAATTTATCGCGATGGTCGCTGACAAGCTGCGTCTTGAGCATAAAGCTTCTTGAAAGAGTTAGGGAATATTTAGCAATTTATTCATAATATTTTATGGAACATCTTACTTTTTCACGGTCTTACCGTACTATAGTGAGATGTTTTTATATTCCTGAAAATTGGTAAACCATGAGTATGCATATTATCATGTATATATAGCGAAGGATTACAGAACAAAAAGCGCAAGCGCCCCGTTCAGCCCCGACAAGCGCTGGAGGCCGATCGGTGAAGTCGTTCTTTGACTTCATTGGGCGGACCGAAATAGAAATGTATACCCGACTGTCCAGAAACGCAGAAACTGGAGACTCCGAGAAAGAAGCGCTTTTTGCTTCTGCCGGCGGAGTTGAAGTTTCGGAGTTTCTAGGAGGCGACACTAGACAAGCGACTCGAGGGGGCTAGGCGCTGGAGCTAGATTAAGAATACTACATGTAGTTATCCACAACTATATATAGTTAATAATTTCCTGTACAATAAAAAACGCCCTATAGGCGTTTGGGATTTATTTTTCTTTTTCTTTTTCAAGTTCTGTCAATTTTTGAATAAGGATATGTTGGGGCATATGCATGATTTGTTCAATAGGCACTCCGAGCTTTTCGGACAGCTTAACAGCAGTCTCAGCAGAAATATGTAATGGTCTCATTGTTTATTTACCTCCAAATTGAAAAGATGGGTGTGATGGTTCATGACTCTTATTTTAGCACATCGCGGCTATGCAGCCGAATATCCAGAAAACACTTTGCTGGCATTTAAAGAAGCAGAAAAAGCAGGTGCTGAGGGCCTGGAGTTCGATGTCCAGATGACAAAAGATGTTGAGCTGGTTGTGATTCATGATGAGATGGTTGATCGTACGACAGATGGCACCGGACTGGTAAAGGACTATAATTTAAAGGAATTAAGAAAATTGGATGCCCGTTTCAAATTTGAAGCCTTACCAAAAAAAGAACCGATCCCAACTTTAGATGAAGTACTGGAATGGCTATCAGGAACCGGAATGGTCTGCAATATTGAGTTAAAAAACAGCATCATTCCTTATGAGGGTATGGAAGAAAAGGTCATAAATATGGTTAGGGCCTATGGCTTATCGGACAGGATTATCATTTCATCCTTCAATCATTACAGCATTGTCCAAAGCTATTTGCTTGCGCCAGAGATTGAGATAGCACCTTTGCTGTCCGAGGGTTTATACATGCCATGGATATACGCACAGTCTATAAAAGCCAAAGGTTTTCATCCTCACTGGCGGGCTGCGCCGGATCATATCGTCCGGGCTTCGCTGGAAAGCGGGATTGAAGTGAGACCATATACTGTAAATAAAGAGATCGAACTGGAAAGGTTATTCAAGGTTAATTGCAGTGCGATCATAACGGATGACCCTGCAAAGGCGAAAAGAATAAGGGGAAAAATAAACAGGCCTGAATAAATCAAGGCCTGTTTTGTTTTTTATTGCTATCAGGTATTCGAAAAAATGCCTGGACTTTATTTCTTTTGCGATCTCGATGCAGAATGAAACCAGCGATGAACCCCAGTCCAGCCAGGAAAAAAAGAAGTCCCACAAGGAATTGAAGCCACAAATACGGAAATGGCGCCTGCAAGATTCCAAACACCATGTCGCGCATAAGTTTTACGCCTAATGCAGCAATGACGCCTGGTATCAACATAATGATTAATGCTATGATCCTGATCATTTGTTTTCCCCTCGTTATTTGTCCTCTTTTAAAAAGTATACTTAACCTCGTGTTTTTCCGCAATATAACTTGTTCATGGATTATTACTTGCAGAAGAGTTAGAAAACTAAGAAATTTGTCAGCGCATACAAAAAGAATTACAATAATAGTGAAAGATTTTGCTGACTAGAAAATTTGACCCATGAAATATTTTTCCGGATATGTGGTGGATATTATGCAGAAAGTAATGATTGTAGGAGCGGGTAAGGGCGGAACGGCCATCCTGAACATTTTTAAACAGACTGCAGATGTGATAGCTGTGGTTGACCTTAATCCTGGTGCACCCGGAATTCTTGCGGCGCAAAATGCTGGCATCCAAACCGGAACAGATTGGCATCAATATATGTCAGATCATCTTGATATCATCATCGAAGTGACCGGTGAGGAAGAAGTCTTCAAGGAATTAAGGGAAGCCCGAGGTAAAAACACTGTACTGATTCCCGGCAGCGTCGCATTCTTGCTGTCGACGCTTTTAGAGGAAAAGGAAGAGTTAATAAAAACTCTCAGAAAAATTACATATGAGCATGACTTGATTTTTAACTCTTCTGGAGATGGCATGGTAGTCATCAATACAGAAGGAATCATAACTTTGTATAACAAAAGCGCTGAAAAAATTATCGGAACAACAAGGGAACAGGCAGAAGGGCAACATGTCTTAGAAATTATACCAACAAGCAAGCTTCCGAGAATTTTGAACACGAGGAAGACAGAGTCCAACCAGAAATTATTGCTTCCGAATGGGTCGAAAATCATCACTACAAGAATTCCAATCATTGATGAAAATGACCAATTGATTGGAGCGTTCTCTGTTTTTAAGGATATTACAGAAGTTGTGAATCTTGCGGAAGAGATAACGAATCTAAAAGAGATCCAAACAATGCTTCAGGCCATCATAAATTCAAGTGATGAAGCAATCTCTGTGGTAGATGAGGATGGACGGGGGATTTTGATCAATCCTGCTTATACCAGGATAACCGGACTTAAGGAAGAGGAAGTAATCGGACACCCAGCCACCGCTGATATATCAGAAGGCGAGAGCATGCACATGAAAGTCCTTAAGACGAGAAGGCCAGTTCGTGGAACAGCGATGAGGGTCGGACCGAATAAAAAAGAAGTTGTTGTCAACGTAGCACCAATTATAGTAGATGGGAAGCTAAAGGGAAGTGTCGGGGTTATCCATGATATGTCGGAAATCCAGAGTTTGAATCGGGAGCTGACACGCGCAAGGCAGATTATCAGGACTCTTGAAGCTAAATACTCGTTTGAGGATATTATCGGCCAATCAGAAGAAATGACGATTTCGATTGAACAGGCAAAGCTCGGAGCAAAAACGCCTGCAACTGTTCTTCTTCGCGGGGAATCAGGAACGGGGAAAGAATTATTTGCCCATGCGATTCACAATGCCAGCGACCGCAGATTCAACAAGTTCATACGTGTCAATTGCGCGGCAATTTCAGAATCGCTGCTGGAAAGCGAACTGTTCGGCTACGAAGAAGGAGCGTTTTCAGGTGCTAAACGGGGCGGTAAACGCGGCTTTTTTGAAGAAGCCAATAACGGCAGTATTTTTCTTGATGAAATCGGTGAATTGTCTGCCAATACGCAAGCCAAACTGCTCAGGGTTTTACAGGAGAGAGAAATTGTCCGGGTGGGTGGAACGAAACCTGTACCAATCAATGTCAGGGTTATAGCCGCCACAAATATGAACCTTGAAAAAGCGATTGCGAACGGCAGTTTTAGAGAAGACTTATATTATCGATTGAACAGAATGCCCATTCATATACCGCCACTAAGAATAAGGAAGGAAGATATCCCTCTCCTTTGTGAAAGGTTAATCCGCAAAATTAATCAAGACTATGGTCGTAACGTTGAATGTGTTTCTGAGGATGCCATTAAAAAGTTGATGGATTATGATTGGCCCGGAAATGTAAGAGAGCTTGAAAATGTCCTAGGCCGTGCAATTATCTTCTTGAGCTATAGTGAAACGATCATCCGGATTGAGCATTTACCTGAATTACAGAACAGCCAATTGAAGGACAGTGATGATACGATAGGCCAGTCAATTCCGACTGAACCTCTTGCGGTCCAGTTGGACAAATACGAAGCGAAGGTAATTAAATCAACTCTTAACGCTGTAAATGGGAATAAAACAGCTGCAGCCAAAGTTTTAGGAGTATCAGTCAGAAATTTATATTATAAGCTCGAAAAATATAACATTGAAGTAGATAGCATGCAATAATTTTCACACTATGCATTTTTTGCGTAATATTTTTACGCAAAAGTAAAGCGTTTTCAGTGTTTTAAGTTGGCACAGTTCTTGCATTAATAATTAGCGGTGATGCGAGAATAACAGAAGGGTTGATCAGTCATGAATTTGGGCTCACTTATCAGCATGGCATCCCAAAATGACAGGAAAACAGTTGCTGTCGCAGCAGCTGAAGATGCTGAGGTATTAGAGGCAGTTGATCGAGCTGTAAACCTGGAGATTGCAGATTTTTTTCTATACGGAAACAAGGAAGAAATCGAAAGAATGATTGCGGCTAATCATCCAGAACTTTCAGGCAGCAACCGGGTTAAAATCATTTCCGCGTCTAATAATAATGCTGCCGCAGAAATGGCCGTGAAAGCAGTCAAAGCCAAGGAAGCCCATGTCTTGATGAAAGGGAATATTCCGACTGCTGCAATTTTGAAACCTGTCTTAAATAAAGAATATGGACTGAGAACCGGGGGGGTGCTTTCACATGTGGCTGTATTTGAGGTGCAGGGCTACGATCGATTTACAATTGTTACCGATGCAGCCATGAATATTGCTCCAGATCTCGAGCAAAAGGTCCAAATCATCAAGAATGCTGTCAAGGTAGCTCATTCTATAGGGATTGAACTGCCGAAAGTGGTGCCACTCGCAGCGGTTGAAGTGATCAATCCGGCCATGCAGGCCACGGTAGATGCCGCCTCATTAACAATGATGAACAAAAGAGGACAAATTCCCGGATGTATCGTGGATGGCCCGCTAGCCCTCGATAATGCGATTTCACAGCTTGCTGCAGAGCATAAGGGGATCAAAAGTGAAGTCGCCGGCAGGGCTGATATCCTGTTAGTCCCAGCAATCGAGGTAGGAAATGTCCTTTATAAATCATTAATTTATTTTGCCAACGCAAAGGTTGGGGCAGTCATTGCTGGGGCAAGAGCACCAATCGTGTTAACATCCAGGGCGGACACTGCCGAAAGCAAGTTATACTCACTTGCATTGGCGTTATGCTCTGCTTCTAAATAATTTACATAAACCAGGGGAGGAATTAGAAATGGAAATTTTCAAGTATCTAGAACAGTACGATTATGAGCAGGTTGTATTTTGCCAGGATAAACAGTCAGGATTGAAAGCAATCATCGCAATTCATGATACAACTCTTGGACCAGCTTTGGGCGGAACTCGTATGTGGACTTACGCATCAGAAGAAGCGGCAATTGAAGATGCACTTCGCCTTGCTAGAGGTATGACATACAAGAATGCTGCTGCTGGCTTGAATCTTGGCGGCGGTAAAACAGTTATTATCGGCGACCCGCGCAAGGATAAGAATGAAGAAATGTTCCGTGCATTCGGCCGCTACATCCAAGGCTTAAATGGAAGATATATCACTGCAGAAGATGTGGGCACTACTGTTGCAGATATGGACTTAATCCATGAGGAAACTGATTATGTGACTGGTATCTCACCAGCATTCGGTTCATCAGGAAATCCGTCCCCGGTAACGGCTTACGGCGTATACAGAGGAATGAAGGCAGCTGCTAAGGAAGCTTTTGGAACTGATTCCCTAGAAGGAAAGATAATCGCAGTTCAAGGGGTCGGCAATGTCGCATATAATCTTTGCCGCCACCTCCATGAAGAAGGCGCACAGCTGATTGTTACTGATATTAACAAGGAAGCAGTACAAAGGGCTGTTGAGGACTTTGGCGCTAAAACGGTTGAGCCAGATGAAATCTACAGTGTGGACTGTGACATTTACGCACCATGTGCATTAGGTGCAGTAATCAACGACGACACGATTCCACAGATAAAAGCGAAGGTTATTGCTGGAGCAGCGAACAACCAGCTTAAGGATACAAAACATGGAGATATCATTCATGAAATGGGTATTGTGTACGCACCTGACTATGTCATTAATGCTGGCGGTGTAATCAATGTCGCAGATGAGCTTTACGGCTATAACGCTGAAAGAGCAATGAAAAAAGTTGAAACTATCTACAATAATATCGAAAAAGTAATCGCAATTGCTAAAAGGGATGGAATTCCTACTTATAAAGCGGCTGACCGTATGGCAGAAGAACGTATTGAAAGAATGCACAGCTCTCGCAGCCAATTCCTGCAAAACGGCCACCATATCCTTAGCCGCCGATAAGATAGGCTCATATCGAGATAATTCTTGGTGTTAAACATCATGTTTATCAAGGGTAGGGCAAAGCCTCGAAGTTTATAATTATGGGTTAAGTTATTCTGATACCAACAATGTGTTCGAAAACAGCCTATCGAAGATCCCGCAGAGAGCGCTGAAAATTTGTTTCGGCGCCTCTGCTGTTTCCTAAATGCTACTGACGTATTGCGGATTTTTGAATTCCGTGAGCAAATTGGAGGTTTAACTGTGCAACAAACAGAACATCGGATTCTAGTTATTAATCCAGGATCTACATCAACGAAGATTGGAGTATTTGACAATGAGGTTTCCGTTTTTGAAAAAACGATCCGCCATGATTCAGCTGCCATCAACTCCTATGAAACCATCATCGACCAATACGAATTCAGGAAGAATACGATACTTGAAACGCTTGATACTGAAGGGATCAATATTTCAAGATTGAGTGCTGTTTGTGGGCGCGGCGGGCTTTTACGGCCTATCGAAGGCGGAACATATGCAGTGAATAATAAGATGCTCGATGACCTGCGAGCAGGTTATTCAGGCCAGCATGCTTCAAATCTGGGAGGGATTCTAGCGTATGAAATTGCTTCAGGTTTGAATATCCCTTCCTTTATCGTCGACCCGGTAGTGTCGATGAACTTGACCCGGTTGCGCGTGTATCGGGATTCTCGCTTATTGAACGAAAAAGCATTTTCCATGCATTGAATCAAAAGGCAGTCGCTCGCAGGGTATCGAAAGAGCTGGGTAAAAAATATGAAGAGCTGAACTTGATTATTACCCATCTTGGCGGCGGTATCACTGTTGGTGCGCATAAAAAGGGAAGAGTTGTTGATGTGAATAACGGTCTGCATGGCGATGGCCCATTCAGTCCAGAACGTGCAGGTACAGTACCAGCGGGCGACCTTGTTCAGCTATGTTTTTCCGGTGATTATTTCCGCGAAGAAATAATGAAAAAACTAGTCGGCCAGGGCGGCCTCGTGGGATACCTTGGAACGAATGATGCAGTGAAGGTCGAAAAAATGATCAAGCAAGGAAATGGGAAGGCAAAGCTTGTATATGAAGCGATGGCTTACCAGGTAGCAAAGGAAATCGGTTCAGCCAGTGCGGTCCTTGCGGGTAAAGTGGACGCCATTGTACTGACTGGAGGACTTGCTTACGGCAAAGAGTTCGTCCAGGAAATCTCTGAACGAATCAATTGGATTGCTGACGTTATAGTCCACCCAGGTGAAAATGAACTGCAGGCCCTTGCTGAAGGAGCCATCCGCATCTTGCGCGGTGAAGAAAAAGTTAAAGAATATCCAGGCAGATAAGAATGGCCGGGTTATAACACCAGCCAGAGCGTGGAGCGGAAATCAGCAATCAAAAAAAATGATAAACCATATATAGAGGAGGGATCCAGATGGCTCAAGAATATGATTTGGTCATTCTTGGAGGCGGTACAGGCGGATACGTAGCAGCAATCAGGGCTTCTCAGCTTGGCTTGAAAACTGCCATCGTTGAAAAAGGAAAGCTTGGCGGAACATGTCTGCATAAAGGCTGTATCCCAAGCAAAGCATTGCTTCGCAGTGCCGAGGTATATGCTACCGCAAAGAAAAGCGAAGACTTTGGCGTGACGACAGGAGAAGTCGGCGTCAATTTCGTAAAGGTGCAGGAAAGAAAAGAAAAAATCGTCGAGCAGCTGCACCGTGGTGTTCAGCACCTGATGAAACAAGGGGAAATCGATGTTTATGAAGGTTTTGGAAGAATCCTTGGTCCTTCCATCTTCTCACCAATGCCAGGCACCATTTCTGTAGAAATGAACAATGGCGAAGAAAATGAAATGCTGATCCCTAAAAATGTCATCGTTGCTACAGGATCCAGGCCTAGAATATTGCCTGGTCTTGAAGTAGATGGCCAATATGTGATGACGTCAGATGAAGCGCTTGTGATGGAGGATCTGCCTAAGTCAATCATCATCGTCGGCGGTGGTGTCATCGGCATCGAATGGGCTTCCATGCTTGCTGATTTTGGATCGGCTGTCACTGTGATTGAGTATGCAGACCGTATTGTTCCAACCGAGGACAAGGAAGTTTCAAGAGAAATGCAGCGCGCAATGAAGAAAAAAGGCGTAAAAATCATAACGAACGCGAAGTTTTATCAGAGACACTGCAAAAAGGCGATGGTGTCACGATCAGCGCTGAGATCAAAGGCGAAACGAAAGAATTCACTGCTGAAAAATTGCTAGTCTCTGTTGGACGCCAGGCTAATGTGGAAGGAATCGGCCTTGAGAATACAGAAATCCAGCTAGAGAGAGGTTTCATCCAGACAAACGAGTTTTTCCAGACAAAAGAATCTCACATCTATGCTATCGGCGATGTGATTGGCGGCTTGCAGCTTGCGCATGTAGCTTCACATGAAGGAATAGTCGCTGTTGAGCACATTGCTAATCAAGATCCACATCCAATCGACTATACGCTCGTCTCAAAATGTATTTACAGCTCTCCAGAGGCCGCCAGCGTTGGATTGACTGAAGATGAAGCAAAAGAAAAAGGTCATGATGTGAAGATAGGCAAATTCTCTTTCAAGGCAATCGGAAAAGCGCTTGTATATGGTGAATCCGATGGTTTTGTGAAAATCGTAGCTGACAAGGAAACCAATGATATATTGGGTGTCCATATGATCGGCCCGCATGTAACGGATTTGATCTCAGAAGCGGGACTTGCAAAAGTTTTAGATGCTACACCTTGGGAAATTACCCATACTATCCATCCTCACCCGACATTGTCAGAGGCAATCGGTGAAGCTGCCCTGGCAGTGGATGGCAAAGCAATCCATTCATAATTTCTATTTTATAAGCAAGAGCTCTTTTCCTGGAAAAGAGCCTTGTACGAACAATTGGGAGGTATAAAGATGGCAGAAAATCGTCACGCTGCACTTGGCTTAAGTGATGAAAAGGTTTTGGAAATGTATGAAACAATGCTGTTGGCCCGCCGGCTTGATGAGCGGATGTGGCTGTTGAACCGTGCCGGGAAAATTCCATTTGTCATTTCCTGTCAGGGACAGGAAGCGGCACAGGTAGGAGCTGCTTTTGCTCTGGATCGTGAAAAGGATTATGTGCTTCCATACTATCGTGACATGGGAGTGGTCTTAACTTTTGGCATGACTGCAAAAGACCTGATGCTTTCCGGTTTTGCCAAAGCGGAAGACCCAAACTCTGGGGGCCGCCAGATGCCTGGGCATTTCGGTCAAAAGAAGAACAGGATCGTTACAGGTTCTTCACCGGTAACAACACAGGTTCCTCATGCTGTTGGAATCGCTCTTGCAGGCAAAATGGAGAAGAAGGACTTAGTAACATTCGTTACGTTTGGAGAAGGTTCATCCAACCAGGGTGATTTCCATGAAGGGGCAAACTTTGCGGGAGTCCATAAGCTTCCTGTCATTTTCATGGTTGAAAACAATAAATATGCGATTTCGATTCCTTACGAGAGGCAAGTTGCAGCCGAGAAGGTTTCCGACCGTGCGATCGGTTATGGCATGCCAGGCATCACTGTTGATGGAAATGATCCATTAGAAGTTTATAAAGTGGTCAAGGAAGCGGCTGACCGAGGACGCCGCGGTGAAGGGCCGACTCTTGTAGAGGCTGTATCCTACCGCCTGACTCCACACTCATCAGATGATGACGACCGAAGCTACCGTGCGCCAGATGAAGTTGCACAGGCCAAAACGAAGGACCCTATCATAACCTTCGGCGCTTATTTGAAGGAAAATGGCATCATGAATGATGAAAGTGAAAAGGAAATCAATGATCGAATCATGAAGCTCGTTAATGAGGCAACTGATTATGCTGAAAATGCACCGTATGCGGAGCCTGAACATGCTCTGAAATACGTATATGCTGAAGAGTAAGGGGGAACGAAAATGGCGGTAATTTCTTATATAGATGCAGTGACATTGGCAATCAAAGAAGAGTTGGAAAGAGATCCGAGAGTTTTTGTCCTCGGTGAAGATGTTGGAAAAAAAGGAGGAGTATTTAAAGCGACACAAGGTTTATTTGAGAAGTTTGGAGAAGATCGCGTAATTGATGCTCCGCTTGCAGAATCAGCGATCGCAGGGGTTGGAATCGGTGCTGCAATGTATGGCATGCGTCCAATCGCCGAGATGCAATTCGCAGATTTCATTATGCCGGCTGTAAACCAGATCATTTCCGAGGCAGCAAGAATCCGTTACCGTTCAAACAATGACTGGAGCTGTCCGATGGTCATCCGCGCTCCTTACGGCGGCGGTGTACACGGTGCGCTTTACCACTCACAGTCGGTTGAGGCGGTTTTCGCGAACCAGCCTGGTTTGAAAATCGTCATGCCATCAACACCTTATGATGTAAAAGGATTATTGAAAGCTGCAATCAGAGATGAAGATCCAGTATTGTTCTTTGAACATAAGCGTGCCTACCGATTGATCAAGGGAGAAGTTCCTGAGGATGATTATGTCCTTCCGATTGGCAAAGCAGACGTCAAGCGGGAGGGAGAGGATATCACGGTCATTACTTATGGTCTTGCGGTCCATTTTGCACTACAGGCTGCTGAAAGACTTGCGAAGGATGGTATTTCTGCTCATATTCTAGACCTTCGAACTGTATATCCATTGGACAAGGAAGCAATTATCGAGGCTGCTTCGAAAACAGGTAAAGTCCTTCTTGTGACGGAAGACAACAAAGAAGGCAGCATCATGAGTGAAGTTTCTGCGATCATCGCAGAACATTGCCTGTTTGAATTGGACGCACCAATCAAGAGGCTGGCAGGACCGGATGTCCCAGCAATGCCTTATGCTCCAACAATGGAGAAATACTTCATGATCAACCCTGATAAAGTTGAAAAAGCGATGAGAGAGCTTGCTGAATTTTAACATATTCATGTTGGAAATAGAATGATTGGAGAAGGAGGGTCAATCTGTGGTAATCGAACAAATTAAAATGCCTCAATTAGGTGAGAGTGTTACCGAAGGAACGATCAGCAAGTGGCTTGTTTCCGTTGGCGACAAAGTAAATAAATACGATCCACTTGCAGAAGTCATGACCGACAAAGTAAACGCTGAAGTACCATCCTCATTTTCAGGTATAATTAAAGAATTGATTGCGGTTGAAGGTGATACATTGGCAGTTGGAGAAATTATCTGCACAATTGAAATCGAAGGCGGAGCTGCTGAAGAAGCACCAGCAGCTTCAGATTCTGCAACTACATCAAATGCAAGTGCAACTCCAGCACCAGCACCTGCACAGGAGGAAGGAAGCAAGGCTAGATATTCACCTGCTGTATTGAAGCTGGCTCAGGAAAATAATATTGATTTATCCCTGGTCAAGGGAAGTGGAGCTGGCGGAAGGATTACCCGGAAGGATCTTAAGCAAATGATTGAATCTGGTAATATTCCTCAAGCTTCTTCACAGACCAAAGCACCAAAAGAATCAGCGCAGGTTCAATCTTCACCAGCACAGCCTGCGGCACAAACGCAGCATGCAGCACAGGCACAGCCAGCTGCGCCTGCTCCGTCTGTCCCAGTTGCAGCCGGTGACATCGAAATCCCAGTGACTGGCGTTCGCAAAGCGATTGCGGCGAACATGCTGCGCAGCAAGCATGAAGCTCCGCACGCATGGACTATGGTAGAAGTGGATGTTACGAATCTTGTAGAATACAGGAATGGCCTAAAGGATGACTTCAAGAAAAAAGAAGGCTTCAACCTTACTTTCTTTGCTTTCTTCGTGAAGGCAGTTGCCCAGGCATTGAAGGAATACCCGCAAATCAATTCAATGTGGGCTGGCGATAAGATCATCCAGAAAAAAGATATCAATATTTCAATTGCAGTCGCGACTGACGATGCACTTTTCGTACCTGTCATCAAGAATGCGGATGAAAAAACAATCAAAGGCATTGGCCGTGAAATCAATGAACTTGCTCAAAAGGTACGTGCAGGCAAGCTTCTTTCCGAGGATATGCAAGGCGGAACCTTCACTGTCAACAACACAGGTTCTTTCGGCTCTGTTCAATCAATGGGAATCATCAATTACCCACAGGCAGCGATTCTCCAGGTGGAATCGATCGTAAAGCGCCCTGTAGTGATGAACAACGGCATGATCGCTGTTCGTGATATGGTGAACTTATGTCTGTCTCTTGATCACCGTGTACTGGATGGCCTGGTTTGCGGCCGCTTTCTTGCAAGGGTTAAAGAGATCCTTGAGAGTACATCAAAAGAGACAACGTCCATCTATTAATAATTTACAGAACGCCCAGGAGAACCTGGGCGTTTTAAATTTTCACATAAAATGTCCTTCGTTGCTAGAAAAGCATTCGTATACTAAAATATAGTAGAGTATAAAAATTAGAATTTTACCACATTTTATGGTGAAGGGGGGAAAGCTGTCTGAACTATGGACAGTAAGTTTTATGACGATTGAAAATATGAAAGCTACCTCGTTCAAAGAGGCAACATTTGAAGATTGGCGGGAAAAAGCTGCTGCTTCATTAAAAGGTAAGCCAATTGATTCGCTTTATAACAATACATATGAGGATATTACGCTTAAACCGCTTTATACAAAAGGAGATCTTCCAGATGAATTGGCCGGAGATCTGCCTGGTCAGCCAGATTATAGAAGAGGCATTCAATCACTTGGATACCAGTCGGAATCCTGGCATATAGCAAACCGTGTCTTTTACTCCGATGTCAAGAGCTGAAAGGGAAACTCGATAACGCACTGTCAAAGGGACAAACAGCCATTTCCTTTGATGTAAAACCGCAGTTATTTACCGATAATCGTGAATTAGTGTCATTCCTCTCTTCCTATATAAATAAGTATCCTTTTAGCCTGGACGCTGGAATGCTTCAAACGCCATTGCTTGCAGCTTTGGCTATCGCCAGTAAGGATGCAGGTGTTGCGGAAAAGCTATCAGGTTTCGCTGCAACGGATCCTGTTGCCGAAGCAAGTTTGATTGGTGGACTTCCGACGGAGGAAAATGAATTTTTTGCGAAATGGTCAAAGGTCCTTGAAGAAGCAGCTGAGCAATTACCAGAAGTAAAAACAGTACTGATCAATACCGTCCCTTACAATAGCAGCGGCGCTAATGCAGTGCAGGAACTGGCTATTGCCGTCTCTACCGGAGTTTATCTTCTGCAAAAGCTGCTGGAAAATGGATGGGAATTAAAGAAAGCGTTATCAAAGATTGTATTCCATTTTGCGATTGGTTCAAACTTCTTCATGGAAACTGCCAAGCTTAGAGCTGCCAGGCTGTTGTGGAGCAAAACTGCAGAAGCTTTCGGCGCAGAAAATGAAGACCGGAAAATGGTCATATCTGCAGAAACCTCAAAGTTCACAAAAACTATTTTTGATCCATACGTGAACATGCTCAGGGCAGGAAATGAGACCTTTGCGGCTGTTTTGGGCGGAATCCAATATCTTCACACTGGAAGCTTTGACGAACAAGCAGGATCTGCGAATCTTTTTTCCGAAAGGATTGCCCGAAATACGCAACTGGTGCTTAAATCTGAATCACATCTTGAAAAAGTAGCCGATCCTGCAGGTGGTTCCTGGTATGTTGAGTCACTGACAAAGGAACTGGCTGAAAAGGCATGGGAGATGTTCCTTATAATTAACAGCAAAGGCGGTATCTATGAAACGCTTAAGTCAGGCTGGCTCCAGGAGAAGATTGCGGCGAAAGCTAAAGTCCGCGAACAGGACATTGCTGTACGCAAAAAGAGCATGATTGGAACAAACGTTTATGCGAACCTTTCAGATGATATCAGTGAATCTGTTGTCCAAGAGATACAAAGAGATTATATGATAGACTCTCTTGAAGCCCTCATAGGTAAAATTGTGTCTGAGAGCACTATCAAAGATAGTTTTAAAGAAGTGAAATCAAGCTTTACACCATTAAAATTAAAAAGATTAGCTGAGCCTTATGAAGAATTGAGATTCAAGGCTATGAAACTTGAGAAAAAGGGAGTGGCCCC
Organism: Mesobacillus boroniphilus JCM 21738; assembly: GCF_000517385.1. Lineage (GTDB taxonomy): Bacteria > Bacillota > Bacilli > Bacillales > Cytobacillaceae > Mesobacillus > Mesobacillus boroniphilus. Next base: position 19,206 of record NZ_BAUW01000046.1, read on the forward strand.
TGTTGTCGGCCTAATTTGCCTGGGTGAGCTGAAGAAGCATAAGGCAAGGGCAGATTTCATTTCCGGATTATTGTCGGCAGGAGGAATCCACGCTGAAAGAAGCGGCGAGCTGGACACCATTTCAGCAGCGATTGGGTTTATTAACTCGTCGAATGCACGTCAGTTTGTTATTTGCGGGGATCAATCTGCCTACAATTCTTTTGGGCCAGAGCTGGCGCAGGAGATTACAAGGGAGCACGATGTCAAGCTTTACCTGGCAGGCATCCCTGACGAGAAACAAAGCGAATGGAAAACTTCCGGAATTATTGAGTTCCTGCATGTAAGAAGCAATGCAATACAGACTCTATCAGAGATGCTTCAGGAAATGGAGGTGGGCGCAAATGCAAAAGCCTGATTTTACTAAAGTACGTTTGTTTGCTGAGGAAAAGGAAGTCAGCAAGGAACAAGTTGATCATCATATAAAACAAAAAATAGATCATCTGTTATTTGAGACGAATGAGCAAATCAAGGTTAAGCCAGTGTACACAAAAGATGATGTAACATCAACAGAGCATATGGAAGGCATGCCAGGCCTCCCTCCTTTTACGAGGGGACCATATCCCGCCATGTATGTAAACCGTCCATGGACGGTAAGACAGTATGCAGGATTTTCTACTGCGGAAGAAAGCAACGCATTTTACAGGCGAAACCTTGCAATGGGACAAAAAGGTTTGTCTGTTGCCTTTGACCTGGCAACACACCGGGGCTATGATTCTGACCATCCTCGCGTCGAGGGTGACGTCGGGAAAGCAGGAGTTGCGATTGATTCTATTTTAGATATGAAAATTTTGTTTGACGGTATCCCGCTCGACAAATGTCTGTATCAATGACAATGAATGGTGCTGTCCTGCCAATCATGCGTTTTTCATCGTGACTGCCGAAGAACAGGGTGTTACACAGGATCAATTATCCGGGACGATTCAGAATGACATCCTGAAGGAATATATGGTCAGGAACACGTACATATATCCACCAGAAATGTCGATGAAAATCATTGCCGATATCTTCGAGTACACTTCCAAATATATGCCGAAATTCAATTCAATCAGTATTTCAGGCTATCATATGCAGGAAGCCGGTGCTCCCGCGGATATTGAATTGGCTTACACGCTGGCGGACGGTCTTGAATATGTGAGAACTGGCCTTAAGGCTGGCATCGATATTGATTCATTCGCACCACGCTTAAGCTTCTTCTGGGCGATTGGTATGAACTATTTCATGGAAGTAGCCAAAATGAGGGCTGCCCGCTTTATCTGGGCGAAAATGATTAAAACATTCAATCCGAATAACGAAAAGTCGATGGCCTTGAGGACTCATTCGCAAACCTCAGGTTGGAGTCTTACTGAGCAGGATCCATACAATAATGTCATCCGCACATTAATTGAAGCACATGCAGCAGCCATGGGGCATACTCAGTCATTGCACACGAATGCCCTGGATGAGGCGATTGCGCTGCCAACTGATTTTTCAGCGCGCATAGCCCGTAATACACAACTATTTCTTCAGGAAGAAACCGGGATCACAAAGGTTATCGATCCATGGGCTGGCAGTTACTATGTTGAAAGCCTGACCAATTCACTCATCGAACGTGCCTGGGAGCATATCGAAGAAATTGAAGGTCTTGGCGGGATGGCGAAAGCAATTGAAACCGGTCTTCCAAAAATGCGCATCGAAGAAGCGGCCGCAAGGAGACAGGCTCAGATTGACTCTGGAAAAGAAACGATCATCGGCGTAAATAAATATAAGCTGGATCAGGAGGATCCCCTGGAAATCCTCGATATCGATAATACAGCCGTTCGTGCGAAACAGCTTGAAAGACTGAAGCAGCTGAAAGAAAACCGAGATGATGAAAAAGCTGAATCAGCTTTAAATGATTTAGCAAGAGTGGCTGAAACAGGCGAAGGCAACCTTCTGGAATATGCCGTAAAGGCGGCTCGAGCAAGGGCGACACTTGGGGAAATTTCAGATGCAATCGAAAAAACAGCCGGTAGGCATAAAGCAGTTATCCGTTCAGTCAGCGGCGTATACAGCACTGCCTTCACAAATGGTGAGGAGATTGCCGAAGTCCAGCAAATGACACAGGAGTTCCTTGAAAATGAAGGACGCAGGCCGCGTATCATGATTGCGAAGATGGGACAGGATGGACATGACCGCGGAGCAAAGGTCATTTCAACCGCTTTCGCTGATTTAGGATTTGATGTGGATATTGGTCCGCTTTTCCAAACGCCTGCAGAAACAGCAGTCCAGGCAGTAGAAAATGATGTTCATGCCATCGGAATCAGCTCTTTGGCAGCGGGGCATAAAACATTGCTGCCACAGCTAGTGAAAGAGCTGAAAAAATTAGGCCGCGAAGATATTGTCGTGATTGTCGGAGGGGTCATCCCGGCTCAGGATTATCAATTCTTGTATGATAATGGAGCAAGTGCGATTTTTGGTCCGGGAACGGTCATTCCTGTTGCGGCACAGAAGGTTTTACGGACTATTTATGAGCGTCTGGGCTATGAGGAAGTGTCTAGCTAATGGATGATGAGAAAAAGCCGGAATGGTTCGATCCCGAAAAGGCTGATTCGTTTTCAAGTGTAGTGAGGCCTGGAGTGTCAGGCGGAAATGCCCAAATGCCGGCAGCAAAAGCAGGGCGTTTCGTTAAAAAAAAGAATGTACGCAAACTGAATCCAGCCTCGCTTGCTAAAGACATCAAAGCTGGGGACAGGACAGCGCTGGCAAAAGGAATCACATTGATTGAGAGCAATGCGGAGCATGACTTTCAGACGGCTCAAACTCTCTTACAGAAGCTGTTGCCTGACTCGGGACGTTCCATCAGGATTGGCATCACAGGTGTGCCAGGTGCTGGCAAGAGTACCTTTATCGAGAGCTTTGGCAGCTTTTTGTGCGACCTGGGTCATAAAGTTGCAGTTCTGGCTGTGGACCCTACATCCAGCTTGACTGGAGGCAGCATCCTTGGCGATAAGACGAGGATGGAAAAGCTTGCACGGAATCCTAGGGCATTCATCCGACCATCACCTTCTGGAGGAAAACTTGGCGGTGTCCATCGCAAAACGCGGGAAACGATGCTGTTATGTGAAGCAGCTGGCTTCGATGTCATTCTTGTTGAAACGGTTGGTGTTGGTCAAAGTGAGGTCATCGTCAGGGATATGTCGATTTCTTCATGCTTCTCGTACTGACTGGTGCCGGCGATGAACTTCAGGGCATGAAAAAAGGAATCATGGAGCTTGCAGATGCCGTCATTGTGAATAAGGCAGATGGCCTAAATGAGCAAACAGCGAAAAAGACCAAAGAAGAATATAAGAGGATCCTGCATTTCCTGCAGCCTGCGACAAAAGGCTGGCAGACAGCTGCCATGACCAGTTCAGCAATACAAAACAAAGGTATTGATGAGATTTGGAAAACAATCTCAGCCTTTGAGAGTTTAACGAAAGATAGTGGAATATTTGAGGAAAGAAGAAGATTGCAGACAAAAGAGTGGCTGAATGATATAATCATCGATCAGCTTCAGGCAAACTTCTTTCATAACCCAGCAATAAAAAACCTGCTTCCAAAGGTAGAAAATGAAGTCATTTCGGGAAACAGACCAGTAGCTTCAGGTGTCGAGGAGTTATTCAAAGCATTTTTTGAGGCGAAAGAATAAGCTGTCCGATTTGGGCAGCTTTTCGTTATTACAAAAAAAAGCGGACAACGGAATGTTCCGTTGTCCTTCATCTAGGGAGTTTAGGGGTATGGATCTAGCTGTATTGTTACCTTTCCCGAAATCCATAAGAGTTAAACATAATTTGAAAAATTTATTTTAATTGGTATCATATATTTATGTACTAGTTACTATACAGCAGAGGAGAGATGTTTCAATGAGCATGGATTTCAATTTTTTCATGAATGATGTAGTCCGCCAGGCTCGCCAGGAAATCGTGGCAGCTGGATATACAGAATTAACAACGAGCGAGGAAGTAGAACAATCATTTGCTAAAGAAGGCACAACACTTGTGATGGTTAACTCGGTCTGCGGTTGCGCCGGAGGTATTGCCCGCCCTGCAGCAGCTCATGCTGTTCACTATGATAAGCGTCCAGATCATCTTGTGACTGTTTTCGCCGGACAGGATAAGGAAGCGACAGAAAAAGCACGAAGCTATTTTACTGGCTATCCGCCATCATCCCCATCTTTCGCATTGCTGAAGGACGGGAAACTTTGCGCAATGGTCGAACGCCATGAAATCGAAGGGCACGATCCAATGCAAGTCGTAAACAAACTGCAAAATGCATTCGAAGAATATTGCGAAGAAGTATAAGTACTGAAGAATCCCGGTTTTGCCGGGGTTCTTTTTTTTTATAGCTAAAATATATTTTATTTATATTTAAAAATGTTATTGCATATTTATTAATATATGTTAAAATACATTTTAGTTAATAAATATTAGTTGGTGTGCATAAAATAACAAGTTTAATATCTAATACATTAATAAACTTGTATAAAATTACAGAATGGACATTATAGGGGGAAAACAAACAAATGAAAAAGTTAATTTCAGTTTTATTGATGGGCGTTTTATTAATGGGAGTTCTCGCTGCATGCGGGACAAGCACTGAAAAAACATCAGGCGACGGCGGAGAGGAAAAGAAAGTCCTAAAAATGGGTACTTCAGCTGACTATCCTCCGTTTGAATATGTGGAAACAGCTACAAGTGATGAAATCATTGGGTTTGACGTAGATTTAGCAAATCTGATTGCAAATGAATTAGGATATGAAGTAGAAATTACGGATATGGATTTTAACGGACTAATTGGTGCACTTCAGGCCGACCGGGTTGATTTTGTCATGGCAGGCATGACTCCAACTCCTGAGCGTAAAGAGAATGTTGACTTCACTGATGTTTACTATACTGCGAAACATATGATTGTTTCTGCAAAAGACAGCAACATCCAATCAATCGAAGATCTAAATGGAAAGACTGTTGGTGTCCAGCTTTCTTCTATCCAGGAAGAAGAGGCTGAAAAAATCGGTGAAACAGTGGATATCAAGATTGAGAAACGCACAAGGATTCCTGAATTAGTCCAGGAAATCAAAGCCGGGCGCATTGATGCAGCAATTATTGAAGATACAGTAGCAGAGGGCTATTTCAAGAATAATGCTGATCTTGCTGGCTTTACGATTGAAGACGGAAACGAAGAAGAAGCTGGTTCAGCGATCGCCTTCCCTAAAGGAAGCAAGCTGACCGAAGAATTTAACAGGGTTCTTAAAGAAAAGATGGAAAATGGCGAAGTAGACAAGTTGATCGTTAAATGGTTTGGCGGAGAAAAGTAAGAGGTGAACAGGCGTTCAGAATGCTAAGGTCTTCTGGGCGCCTTTCTCCTTCATGAAATAGATAGAGAGGGCTGTTAAGACTATGAATCTTGATTTTACCGCCATCCTTCCTTCATTGCCATATATTCTGAAGGGAATCGGCGTCACTTTGAAAATAGTAATTGTAGCAGGTCTGCTGGGCTTTGCATTTGGAATTGTCCTGGCGATTTTTAAAATCAGTAAATCCAAAGCACTTAATTGGTTTGCGGATGCCTATACATCGATTTTCCGTGGAACCCCGTTAATTCTCCAATTGATGATCATCTATTATGGGCTGCCTCAGCTTATTGGATTCGAGATTGATTCCTATACAGCTGCTGTGGCAGCATTCTCCCTAAACTCTGCGGCCTATATTTCAGAAATCATCAGGGCAGGGATTTTAGCGGTCGATAAAGGGCAAAAAGAAGCCGCGATGGCACTGGGTGTCCCTGGAGAGAGAATGATGCGTGATATCATCCTGCCTCAGGCAATGAAAAACATACTGCCAGCATTGATGAATGAATTCATTACACTTACAAAGGAATCAGCCATCGTTACCGTCATTGCGGTGGATGATATTATGCGCAGATCTTATATCGTCGGCGGCGATCAATACAGGTTTTTTGAACCGCTGATTTTTGCCGGGCTGATTTATTACGTATTGGTCATCTCCTTGACAATGATTGGCAAGGTAGTGGAAAGGAGAATGAGACAGAGTGATTAAAGTAGACGACCTACACAAATCTTTTGGCAAGCTTGAAGTGTTAAAAGGGATTTCAACCACGATCGAAAACGGTGAGGTTGTTGCCATCATCGGGCCATCAGGTTCAGGGAAATCGACTTTCCTTCGCTGCTTAAATCTACTTGAGCAGCCGACAAGCGGCCAGATCTTTATTGGTTCGGATGATATTACCAACAAAAAAACGAACATCATGAAAGTCCGCAAAAATGTCGGGATGGTGTTCCAGCATTTTCATCTCTTTCCGCATATGACCGTATTGCAAAACATCACATATGCACCGATTAAGGTTAAAGGATTGCCTAAGGCAGAAGCTGAAAAGCATGGACTTGAACTTCTTAAAAAGGTTGGGCTTTCCGAAAAAGCAAATGAATATCCAAACAGGCTTTCAGGAGGCCAAAAACAGCGTGTAGCAATTGCCCGGGCACTTGCAATGAATCCGGAAGTCATGCTATTTGATGAGCCAACCTCTGCCCTTGATCCGGAAATGGTCAAAGAAGTTCTCGAAGTTATGAAGTCGCTGGCACACACAGGCATGACAATGGCAATCGTCACCCACGAAATGGGTTTTGCCCGTGAAGTAGCGGACCGTGTGCTGTTCCTTGACGGTGGAGTACTTGTTGAAGATGCCCCTCCAGCAGAATTCTTCAGCAGCCCTAAAAGCAGCAGGGCAAAAGAGTTCCTCGAAAAAATGCTATAAAATACATGCGTTGCTTTTATATAGCGTGAAGCATCTGATAAACTAGTGGATGATCATATCTAGAAAGGTATGATCATCTTTTTATTTTATAGTGAAACGGAAGCTGCATTGCCCGTTTTCCCTTCACAGATCGAACTTAGGTAAAAGGGAATGTACTTGCATTGCGATATTCGAGATTGAGAAGCTTAAGTTTTACTGATAGGAGATAGAATGTGAAATTCAGAATAGGTTATCGGACGTTGAAAACAGCGCTGGGGACGGCGATCTCCATCATCATTGCCCAATACCTTGGCTTGGAGAATTATGTGTCTGCGGGTATCTTGACAATTCTTTGTATCCAGGTGACAAAGAAACGTTCACTGCAGGCTTCATGGCATCGGTTCCAGGCCTGTATCATCGCTATGGCATTCTCAGCGGTATTTTTTGAGGGAATTGCTTATCATCCGCTTGTCATCGGGTTGTTACTGCTGTTTTTCATTCCGACCGTGGTCATGTTTAAAGCAAAGGAAGGCGTAGTCACAAGCAGTGTCATCATCATGCATATATACTCGGCTGAAAAAGTAACTGCAGCACTATTATTGAACGAGCTGGGAATCATTACGATTGGGATTGGTGTCGCATTGATCATGAATTTGTATATGCCAAGTGTCGATAATAAGCTGAAAGAGTACCAAAGAGGAATTGAAGCCCACTTTAAGAAGATTTTCAGTGAAATCGTCCTCTACCTTAAAAATCAGGATTCGAGCTGGGACGGCAGAGAGCTGACGGAGACCGCAAGGCTAATTGAGCAAGCTAAAGGCCTTGCTATCCAGGATGTTGAAAACAATTTTTTACGAGATGAAAATCTCTATTATCAATATTTCAGAATAAGGGAAAAGCAATTCGAAATCATTGAAAGAGTACTTCCATCCATCACTTCTATTCCAAGGCATGTCGAGCAGGCTAATATTGTCGCAGAATTCGTAGAGTCGCTCTCAAGAGGGATTCACCCTGGCAATACAGTACTTATTTATTTGGAAAAATTAATGAGGATGAAAACTGAGTTTGAGAATATGGAGCTTCCTAAAACAAGGGAAGAGTTTGAAGCGAGAGCCGCACTCCTTCATTTTGTTAATGAAATGGAACAGTTCCTTTTGTTGAAACGGTCATTTAAAGGATTGAAAACGGGTGAGGATAAATCTGAAGCTGCCGTGACAAACTAACGGAAATAGACCACGGAGGGATTAATATGCCAGTGTTTATTTCCATGCTTCTAGCAGCTTTCATTTTTTCGCCTATTTGGCCGCTGGGAACCAACCCGATGCCTGGAGATCCATTTGTGATTGTGAATAAACAGACGAATGAGGTGGCGCTGATCAATGAGAACAGAGTCCAGACTGTAGTCAGCGCAGCAACTGGTAAATCAGAGGAGCTGACACCCGAAGGCTTGTTTACTGTCACGGTCAAAGCTCTTGACCCATATTACCGTAAAAAAGATATTCCCGGTGGTGACCCGAATAATCCTCTTGGCAGCAGGTGGATTGGATTCGACGCAGAGGATACGGATGGCCGTATCTACGGTATCCATGGAACAAATGATCCCTCGAGCATCGGCAAAAAAATCTCCCAGGGTTGCGTCCGCCTTCAAAATGAGGCAGTCGAATCATTGTACGATTACATACCATTAGGAACAAAGATCCTGGTTACTTCCACTTCTAAAGACTTTACACAGCTAGGGAAAGAATATGGAGCAATCAGGGAATAAAAAAGGGCTGTCAATTTAATTGACAGCCCTTTGATTATTTTATAGTTATTATAGGAAAGTTGATAATCCCATAAGAAGTTGAAGCGAGCATAGTAAAAAGCATGATGTAAACTACGACCTTCCTGATATTTGGCTTACGCATAATAGAAATCCCCCTTCCAAAGCTTACGCTATCTATCACTATTATTTTACAACCACTTAATGAATTCAACAACCCTTTTAAGAGATACATTTTTGCCATTAATCCACGATTAATATGTTAGTGTAGTATAAAACTGATACTGGATATTATGTCAATCCATATTTCAAAATCAATCATAAATCTACATTAAATAAGAAGGAATTGTGACATTTTTGTCGAATATTAAAACGGTTAAATAAATTTAAATAATATCTGGAGGGAATCACATGATTAAAAAGGTCGACCATATCGGCATTGCTGTCAAATCTCTTGAGCATGCCCTCCCATTTTATACAGATGTGCTAAAACTGCCTTTATTGGGGATTGAGGAAGTAGACAGTGAGAAGGTCAAAGTAGCTTTTCTTAAAGCTGGGGAAACGAAGCTCGAACTCCTAGAACCTTTATCTGAGGAAAGCGCCATCGCCCGTTTTATCGAAAAGCGTGGCGAAGGAATCCACCATGTTGCACTTGGTGTTGATTCAATTCAGGAGCGTATCAATGATATGAAAAAAAATGGCATCAGGATGATTCAGGATGTTCCTAAAAAAGGTGCCGGGGGAGCGCTTGTCGCATTCATGCATCCAAAATCGACAGGAAGCATTTTATACGAACTTTGCGAGAAAAACGGGGAGCTGAATAATATGCCAGACATCTATGAAAAAATTAATGAACTATATGACCGCCGCAGGGAAATCGAACTGGGCGGAGGTGATGAGCGAATTGAGAGGCAACATGAGAAAGGAAAGCTGACAGCACGTGAAAGAATCGAACTGCTTGTTGATCCAGGAAGCTTTGTGGAATTGAATCCTTTCATCCAGCATCGCAGCACAGACTTTGGACTTGAGAACCAGAAGGGTCCTGGGGATGGAGTTGTAACCGGATACGGTAAGGTGAACGGCAGGCCTATTTATTTGTTCTCGCAGGATTTCACCGTTTTCGGAGGAGCTTTAGGTGAAATGCATGCAAAGAAAATCGCCAATGTCATGGATCTGGCAGCCAAAAATGGCGCCCCATTTGTAGGTTGAATGATTCCGGAGGAGCAAGGATTCAGGAAGGTGTTGTTTCGCTCGATGGCTATGGCCATATTTTTTACCGCAACTCAATTTATTCAGGGGTCATACCGCAAATCTCCGTAATCATGGGACCATGCGCAGGCGGTGCCGTTTATTCACCGGCGATTACCGATTTTGTCTTCATGGTTGAGAAGACAAGCCAGATGTTCATCACCGGTCCAAAGGTAATTGAAACGGTTACCGGGGAGAAAATTTCCGCAGAAGATCTGGGCGGTGCAATTGTACATAATACGATCAGCGGCAATGCTCATTTCCATGGCCAGTCAGAAGAAGAAACTCTGGAGCAGGTAAGGCTGCTATTAAGCTATCTGCCGCAAAACTATGAAGAAAAGCCGCCGCGCCTTGAAGCAGATGAAAAGGATGACTATCGTCCAGACCTGACTGATGCCATTCCATTTGACGCTGTCCGTCCGTATGATGTTCGCAAGGTAATTCAGCAAGTGGTCGATACAGATTCATTCCTTGAAATACAAAAGGATTTCGCGAAAAATATCGTCATCGGTCTTGCAAGGATAAAAGGTGAGGTCGTTGGCCTTGTCTGCAACCAGCCAAAGGTGATGGCAGGCGGACTTGATATCGATTCATCCGATAAAGCTCCCGCTTCATCAGGTTATGCGATTCATTCAATATTCCGATTATTACATTTGAAGACGTGACCGGATTCTTCCCAGGCATCAAACAGGAGCATGGCGGTATCATCCGTCATGGCGCGAAAATCCTGTATGCGTATTCAGAAGCAACAGTGCCGAAACTAACCGTTATTTTACGAAAAGCCTACGGTGGCGCATATGTTGCCCTGAACAGCAAATCTATCGGGGCGGATCTTGTGTTTGCATGGCCGAATGCCGAAATTGCCGTAATGGGACCACAGGGAGCAGCCAATATTATCTTTGCAAAGGAAATCCAGAACAGCGATAACCCAGAACAGACAAGGCAGCAGAAGATTGATGAGTATCGTGAGAAATTCGCGAATCCATATGTCGCTGCAAGCCAGGGAATGGTCGATGACGTCATCGATCCTCGCGAAACGCGAATCAAATTGATTCAGTCGCTTGAAATGCTTCGGACAAAGAAAGAAGACAGGCCGGGCAAAAAGCACGGCAACATACCGCTATAGGATTTTGTGTTTGGTGTTGGGATTCAATTAGCGTTATACTCTAATAGTAGATACATAATTGGAGGTCGGCCAGGATGATTAATAACGAACGTTTATTAGATGAATTTTTAGAACTTGTCCAAATTGACTCTGAAACAAAGTATGAAACAGAAATAGCGCGTGTCCTTAAGAAAAAATTCGAGGACCTCGAAGTTGAGGTTTTCGAGGACGATACAACGGCACAAACTGGCCATGGAGCAGGAAATCTGATCTGTACTTTACAAGGCACAAAAGAAGGTGTAGATACAATCTACTTTACTTCTCATATGGATACTGTCATTCCTGCCAAGGGAGTTAAGCCATCCATTAAAGATGGGTATGTTGTGTCTGATGGAAGTACAATCCTTGGAGCTGATGATAAGACTGGACTTGCGGTCATGCTTGAGACAATCCGTGTCCTGAAGGAACAATCAATTCCGCACGGAACAATCCAGTTCATTATTACGGTTGGAGAAGAATCAGGTCTCGTTGGCGCAAAAGCATTGGATTATTCTTTGGTAAAAGCGAAATATGGATATGCGCTTGATAGTGATGGTAAGGTTGGAAACATTATTGTTGCAGCCCCAACGCAAGCAAAGGTAGCAGCTGTCATCCATGGTAAGACTGCTCACGCAGGTGTTGCCCCAGAAAAAGGTGTTTCCGCTATCACGATTGCTGCCAAGGCTGTTGCAAGAATGCCGCTTGGCCGTATTGATGAGGAAACTACTGCGAATATCGGACGCTTCCAGGGCGGTACACAGACAAATATTGTCTGCGACCATGTAGAGATCCTTGCAGAAGCCCGTTCTCTTATTCCTGAAAAGATGGAAGCTCAAGTGGCTAAAATGAAAGAAGCATTCGAATCAGCTGCACAGGAAATGGGCGGCAAGGCAGATGTCGATGTCCAGGTTATGTACCCTGGCTTCAAATTCGGCGAAGGCGACCTTGTCGTTGAGCTTGCTAAAAAAGCAGCCGCAAAAATCGGCCGAAGCTCAGAATTGCTGCACAGTGGCGGCGGAAGCGATGCAAACGTCATTGCCGGCTTTGGCGTACCAACAGTCAATCTTGCTGTAGGATATGAAGAAATCCACACAACAAACGAAAGAATGCCAATTGAAGAGCTTAACAAGCTTGCCGAGATGGTCATCGCGTTGATTGAAGAAGTAGCAGCACAATAAGAATTAAAGGGCTTCCCGCGGGGAGCCCTTTGTTTATTTTATTTGGAGAATATAAAATCCAATTTGGGATGTTCAACACCATTATATTGTGGAAGCCCTATGAAAAAGTGGCCTAAGAGTTTTAATAGACATTTTAAAAAGAGTGAGCCCACGAAATGTCCAATAACTAAGGTTTAATAGACATTTTGAAAAGAGGAAGCCCTCGAAATGTCCAATAAACAAGGTTTAATAGACATTTCGGAAAGAGTGAGCCCACGAAATGTCCAA